>JALEPQ010000024.1 GCA_022768685.1 Spirochaetia bacterium | reverse complement strand
CTTCTGCGAATCTGCTCCAACAACCTGAACCAGTACGCAAAACGAGCCAATGAAACCGGCAGCATCTACGAAGCTGACATTAAGGACTTGCAGGAACGTCTGGAGACCATCTGGGCGGATATGAAAGAAGTCCTTATCAGGTTGTCCTCCATTCAGTAATCCGACAATTTGTCGGGAAGTCGCAGTTTCAGCTGCGGCTTTACATAGGGAAATACAACCTTGTTTAGCTGGTAGAATTATTCATATCCACGTGCTATAATCATAGCAAATAGCGAACCTGATAGTTCGACAAATTTGAAGTTGTAGGAGGTTCTATCATGACAGAAAAAGAAAAAGCAGCAGCGGGTTATTTATATAATGCTAATTATGATGAAGAAATATTGAATGAGATAAGTAGATGCAATGATTTGTGTCATGAATTTAATCAAATAAAGCCTTCTGACCGTGAGGCACAAGGGGAAATTTTAAAACAAATTTTGGGAACTATGGGAGAACAGGTTACAGTAAATACTCCATTTTGGTGTGATTATGGATACAATACCTATGTGGGCAATTATTTCTTTGCTAATCATAATTGTCAGATACTTGATGGTGGAAAGGTGACATTCGGAGATCATGTTTTTATTTCTCCTAACTGTTTGTTCACAACAGAAGAACATGCTCTAGATGCAGAACAACGGAATGAAGGACTTGAAGTAGCATTACCTATTACTGTCGGAAATAATGTGTGGATTGGTGCAGGAACCATTGTTCTTGGTGGGGTTACAATCGGTGACAATACTGTTATAGGAGCTGGAAGTGTAGTGACAAAAAGCATTCCTTCCAATGTAATTGCGGTAGGTGTTCCGTGCCGTGTTGTACGAGAAATTACGGCTGCGGATAAGGAACGCTATCCGGTATATAGGGGAGAGTGATTTGTTTCGATTTTATGGAGAGAATGAAAACAACGGAAACTTCAGTTTGTAGGGATGATATAAAAATCCAATTTTCGTGGCTACTGCATTATTTCTGATTGTTATAAGACAATAAATCTCTACATAGTTTGGCCATTTCCTCGGAGCTCTCCTTGCAGCCGTTTTTTATCCATTTTAGTATTACTCCAAATAGACCGTAAGCGGTAAAGAAGGTGGTATATATACTATCGGTATCTGATTGTTCTTCTAAAGGTATTAATACTTTTCGAAAGCCTTCAAAAATAACAGAATCCAGATTGTTATTCAAAAGTAGTAGATGAAGATCGAGGGTGTCTCTATAAAAATTAAAAAATTTAATAGAATGCTCAATATCAGAATAAGATGCGTCAAAAGAATCGCCCATATATTCTTTATATATTTCAACAAGTCGATAGGAAAGCAAATCTTCTTTTGAATCAAAATGACGGAAGAAGGTTGCACGTCCGACATCGGCTTTTTTTGTTAATTCTTCTATTGATATCTTGGAAATAGGTTTTTCTTTTAGTAATTCGATTAGAGCATCACCCATCTGTTTGTTAAGCATCTCTGTGGTTTCTATAACTTTTTTTCGCATATGTCTCCTTTGAATGTTCTGATACTATCTTATCATATTAGTATCAAGATATTGTTTTATACTATAGTATCTTTTGTGTAAATCAATTAATTACAATTGACGTACAAATTCTCACAATGATATAATTATATCACGATACTATCGTATCATTAAAATAAATAATGGTCAACCTTAAATTTATTTGGATTTGAAGTAATTATTAGAAGGAGATTAAGAATGACTGAAAGAAAAATTTCCAAGAAATGGATTATACCATTGATTATCGTTTGTGTTGTTGCAACTTTGGTGATAGCAGCAATTATATTATTGAAAAAAACAATATTAATGTCGTTCCCAAAATTAGAAGGGGAGCCGGTTGTTGGAAAATACTATGATATTTGTCCGGAAGGAGCATTGACTTCTAATGGAAAACAGTGGCATGGAATCTTCAAGAAAGGAAAAGAGAACAAAACGGTTGTTTACTTTTTTGGTGGAGGAGTAAGTATTACTGAAGAAACGTCCAAAAGAGGTAAGGAATTTTATGCAGTCGATATGACAGCTCAAGATTTTGTAGCAAATGGTGGTATTGGTAGTGATGCTGAAGAAAATCAATTTAAGGATTGGAATTTTATTATTGTTCCATACACAACGGGCGATTTTCATACCGGAACAAATGAATTTAGATATGATGAAAAAGGTAAAGAAAAAGTAATCTATCATCAGGGTTATAAGAACTATTCTTTACTTATGAATTCCGTTCTTAAGTATGTTGAGGATTCTGATACATTATTAGTTACCGGATTCTCTGCAGGTGGTTTTGCAACTTCATTACTTGCAGACGATGTAATAAATTACTTTCCTAAAGCGACAAATATTAATGTATGTGTAGATAGTTCGTTGCTCCTATATGATGGATGGAAAGATACAGCAACTAATTTATGGAAGAGCCCAGTTGAAATATCAGAAAGAATGGTTGGCAATAATATCGTGTTGGATAGCTTAAATGCTTTACATAAAAAACGTGGAAATAATGTGAAGATTTTATTTGATTGTTCTTATAGAGATGACACATTACAGCAATACCAGGCTTACATAAATTATGGAAAAATGGAAAAGAACAAGAAAAATGGCGACTTGTTCCAAAATGATTTAAAAGACATGGTTAATGACTTACAAAACAATATACCTGATATTGGTATATATATCTGGGATTATAAGGCAGACTCAAAAACAAAGAATACTCAACATACAATAATATCAAGTGATTTCTTAGTAAAACTCGAAGAAGGTAAAAGTATTGCAGATTGGCTTTGGGATGCTATTAATGGTGAAGTTAAAACCTACGGACTTCATCTGTTAGATAAAACAGAATGATAATTTGCAGAAACAATATAAAAGTGCGTTAAGAAATGATTGAGTGATTCTTTAATTAATTTCCCGCCCCCTCTCTGTAGCCATATTTAGACGCTCACCTCATCTTTGAATTTGATTTTAAAATAAATTTCCTATATTCTTATGATATAAATTAAAAAAGTTCAGAGAGGGCTTTATGAACGTTCACAATATTATGGAAGACGTTGTTGAAAAACACGTAAATAATCTATATACACAGGCAAAAAAAGACAATCTTTCATGGCTTACATGTGATTGTGAAAATTGTAGACTTGATACAATCAGTTATGTTTTAAACAGAATCAAACCTAAATACGTAGTTTCTGGTCGAGGTGTGAATCATTCTTTAGACAACTGGGAAAACCATCAGTCAATGGCCGACATAGAAGAACTTGCAATGCAAGGAATGAGAATCGTAAATTCAACTAAAAGACCTTTCCATTCAGCAGATAGAACTGATTGTATAGTACAAAAAGTAGCAGAACCAACTTATAATTTCCCGATCATTACAGGAACAGTTCTTGATGGAGGAAATTTTGAACCTGTTGCAGATGGAAAAGTCCTCTTAAAATTCAACGGAAAAGAAGCAGAAATGGTTGATAAGACCTGGACTAACCCTTACATTACTTGTAAAAGCACAAACGGCTCCTACACTTTCTGGATAAAATCTATTCCTGCAAAAAAAGCTGGTTTGGATAAAATTTTTAACATGACTCTTGAAGTAACTGCAGAAGGATATGATTCTGTTATTTATAATTTTGAACTTCCCATAATCAGTGATGAAAAAGCAAGAACAGAATTAAATTCAAACTACACCATCACTATCCAAAATTTGGTTCTTTTCCGAAAGAAAAATTAATTAATTTACATCAAATCCTTTCTACGATAAGAAATACTCATTACCAGCCCCATACAGGTCATGGAATTCAGCAATGAGGAACCTCCGTACGAAAGGAACAGTAATGGAATACCTGTAATAGGCATTATTCCCATAACCATTCCAATATTAATAAAAAAGTGGAATACAAACATTGCCAGAATTCCAGAAACAATGTAAACCCCAAACTTATTTGAACACAGTTTTATTAAAATCAATAATTTCACAAAAATAATAGTATAAAGTCCAAATACAACCAAACCACCAATAAAACCAAACTCTTCAGAAAGAATACTAAAAATAAAGTCTGTACTTTGCTGTGGTAAAAAACGATAATGACTTTGAGTTCCGTTTAGATATCCTTTTCCCCAGATTCCTCCGGCACCAATTGCAATTTTTGATTGAATAATATTCCATCCTGCACCTAACCTATCCTTATTCGGATTCATAAAGATAATTAGACGCATAATCTGATAATCTTTTAAAAATTTTCCAAGAAAAATTGATGAAACTAAAGAAAGTGTAATGATAGAAAAAACATAGGAAATCCAGAATATATAAGAAGGTCCATGAAAATACCTTCTGATTACAAACCCTAAAACGGCAATCAATGCAGTTGCTGCAATCAAAATCATCAGAAGACGCATATTTGTAAGTACATTTATAGCAGCAACAGGATTTGAAGCAATATGACTATTCCAAACTGGAAGAATTGTCAGGAAAATAGTTAGAACTCCATAGCTTAAAATAAAAATAAGATATCTTAGCGGAATTCCAGCCATAAAACACATTACTAGGAAAATCGGAATATAAACACTGCCTGTTCCCATATCAGGTTGAACTAAAATTAAAGCAAGAGGAACAAAAAGAATTAAAATCGAAAGGAAAAATCTTTTAGTTTGTGAATTAATGTTATTTGTATCTTTTAAAAATTTAGCCAGAAAAAGAATAAAAAAGGATTTTCCAAATTCTGAAGGTTGAATTCCAAAATGACGTCCACCAATCCAGCTTCTGGCACCATTAACATTTTTTCCAAAAATTAAAGTAAAAACAAGTAACCCAACAAGAATTATATACAAATAAAAAGAAAAACGTTCAAGCTTTCTATAATCATATATTGTAAGAATAATCATTATAACAAGGCCAATTCCAGCCCAAATAATTTGTTTTATATACTCAATATTAACTGAAACGCCAGATGAGTTTACACTGGAAGAATATATGAACATTATACCTAATGTAATTAATGAAAAAATTACCAGAATGAGCAAATAATCAAACATTGCAAAAATTTTATTTTTCATAAATTATTCTCGTCTAGCTCCTGCAGATTTTCTCAGTTCTTCAATAACAGCTTCATAACGTAAAGCATGAACTGCTTCGGTATAATTTTGATTTGCAAAATAACCCTGAATGATAATATTAGTACAATAAGGTGCCCACCATTCCCAGTTGTTTACAGCTTCAACAATTGTAGCTATACAAATTCTATCTTCTGGAGGAGCATCATAAGGTGCATAAGCAACAAGCCATGAATGCCAATGTTTATTATCTTTTGAATTTTTATACTGATCAACTTCAGCCGTACCTGTTTTTGCAGCAACCTTCACTTTCTGAGTTCTAAATACCCATTGAATAGTTCCTTCTTCTACTGTATAGCGCATTGCATCCTGAACTTCTTTCCAGACTTCCTTTTCAATAGTAGATTGGGTCAATACTACAGGTTTCTTTTCTTCAATAACTTCACCAGAAACTGGATCACGAACTTCTTTCAGTAAGTGTGGCTTATAAATGATTCCTTCATTTGAAACCATTGCAACCATATTAGCAAGCTGCAAAGGAGTTGCTTCCATATAGCCTTGTCCAATTGAACATGACATTGTATCTCCACCCAGCCATTTTTCGTGATATTTATGTTGTTTCCACTCTGCCGTTGGAACCAAACCTGAAACCTGACTTGGTAAATCTATCTGAGAGCTTTTACCAAAACCAAATTCCTTTGCATAAGAGGCAATTTTTTCTATACCAAGATAATCTCGTCCAATTGTCCAGTAATAAACGTCACATGACTGGGCAAGTCCGTTTTTCATATCAAGCCATCCATGTCCAGGTTTTGTAACGTGACAATGGAATACATGTCCACCGTATGTCATTTCACCCTGGCAATCAATTTTTTTTGTGGAAGAAAAAACATTTTCCTGAAGCATGGCTGTAGACATAATTATTTTAAAAGTTGAAGCTGGAGGATAAGATAGTTGAACAGCTCTATTAATTAAAGGTTTTGTTTTATCATTTAACAATTTAGAATATTCAGTACCTGCATCATCTGAACTAAATATGTTATTATCATAATAAGGATACGAAACCATAGCCAAAACTTCACCAGTAGCAGGTTTCAGCACAACAGTTGCCCCTACACGATCACCTAAAGCATCTTCCGCCAGCTTTTGAACATCAGAATCAATAGTTAAAACCAAATTATTTCCCATTTTTGGAAGTTCAACAATTGGAGTATCTGAAATAATACGACCTCGAACATCAACAGTGTACATTTCCTGACCTGGTGTACCCTGTAAAAGAGAATCATACTGTTTCTCTATACCAGTTTTTCCTACAATACTGTTATTTTTATATCCCTGATTATGCAGCACAATACTTTCTTCTTGTGTAATATCACCTACATAACCAACAATATGAGAAAGAGATCCTGTATGAAGATAAGTACGAATTGGTTTTGACTGCCATGAAACACCAGGTAAATCTACTTTATTTTCAGCTATATTAGAAATAACACTGAAAGAAACATTTGATTTTACCTGATAAGTTGTAAAAGATCGTCTTACTTTTGGAGGAATTTTTTTATCTATATCATTTTTTGAAATTCCAAGATAGGAAGCCAGTTTTAGCATAACAGTATCATATCTGCCATTAGGAATTTCACCTGGAGTTACCATAACGGCAAAACTGTCTGTATTAATTACCAAAGGAAAATTAGCATTTCGATCAAAAATTTCACCACGCTGAGCCGGTATTGTCTGAACAGCACTGGAAAGCTTCTGTGACTGATTTTTATAAGTATCCCCCTGAATAATCTGTAAAGTTGCAAGACGTAAAATATATAATGCAAGTAAAATTGCAATAATTGCCAGGAGAATAACAACTTTTGAAATCTTACTTAATTTATCTTCTGCTTTTTTAAGCATGATCAACTTTTTCCTTAATATCTTTTACTGCAAGAGATTTTTTAAATACCCCTAAAAATTTAAAAATAGCTGGAGCAAGAATAACATTCAGAACAAGCTCAAATAAGAATTCTTTTGAAATAATACCAATTGCAAGAATATGCACATTAGGAAAAAACAAACTGATAAGAAAAGTAAGGAAATATTTAGCAAAAGTTCCGATTGCAACACAAAGCATTGGCATTACAAAACCAGAAAAAATAATTGTTTCAGTGAAAATTCCAAAACCATATCCAATTATGGTTCTAAAAAGGCAATTAAAGCCAAAAGGAATACCTGTCATAAAATCTAAAATCAACCCTGAAATAAACCCAGTTGTTTCACCAGCAAACTTTCCATTCAAAACAGAAAAATAAATAGAACAAATCAAAACGAGATCAGGTACCACATACAAAAAAGAAATATTTGAAAGAACAGCAGTTTCAATAACAGTTGCACAAAGCATAATAAAAGAACTAATTAAAATTGATTTTGCCATTATCCACCCACCTGAATCTATTTTCTATCGTTTAATTCTTTCTGATTTACAACAATAACATTTTCCAACCGTGCAAAATCAATTACAGGCTGTAGTTCAATATTCAAAGAAGAGTTATAATCCAGAATTGTAATTTTAGATATAGTTCCTACTGGAACATCTTTCATATAATTATCATTTTCACCAGACGTAACAACAGCGTCTCCAATATTTAATTCATCTACAACACGTTTTCTGATGTATTGAAGGAACAAAGGCTGATCCTGACTTCCCATTCCATTTACTAGTCCCAAATCTCTAGTATTTTGAATGCGGACTGAAACAATATTATTACTGTTATAAATTGGCATTACCTGACTTGTAAATGTTCCTACCTGAATTACTTTACCTACTAACCCTTGATTACCGTTCTGAATGGCAATAACAGGCATATTTTTTTTAATACCATTTACACTACCCTTATCAATAGTAAAATAACTGAATGTATTATCTAAATCTCTGGAAATAATCTGGCACGGAATATTTTTTTCATCTCTTGAAGTTGAATAGTCAAGCTGCTCTTTTAACCGTTCATTTTCTTTACGAATATCAGCATTAGTTCGCTTCATTTCTTCGTAATTTTCAACTTTCACTAAAAGAGCTTCATAATCTTTTTTTAGTCTATGCAATTCACCAACAGCATGAACACTGTCCACAACGCCATCAACAACGTAATGAACACCTTTATCAAGAGAAGAAAAAATAGAAAATCCTATATTTTTAAAATTCAGAATAAAACTTCCGGAACTAAAGCCTAGAAAAAGCCCGGAAATAATAATTAATAATATAAAAATAAAATCAGGAAATCTGAATTTAAAAGGAGTATTTCGTCTTTTTGCCATAAGACCTATTCATTTAAACTGTCATAAATTGAACGATCAGAAGACATATCTTTAAATAATTCGAACGCCTTTCCAGCACCAAGAGCAACACTTTCAAGAGGTTTTTCAACTAAGAAAACAGGAACTCCAGTTTCTTTTGAAATTAACTTTGGTAATTCTCTAAGCATAGATCCACCACCAGTCATTACAATACCTCTTTCAATAATATCTGAGGCTAATTCTGGAGGAGTTTCACTCAAAACATCTTTTATTTCCTGAACAATCTGATTTACAGGATCTTTTAATGCTTCACGAACTTCAACACTATCAATTTCAAGACGTCTAGGAAGACCTGTAATAGCATCAGTTCCTCTTAATTCTACTTTTTCAATAGTTTTTTCAGGTGCAGCATTACCAATCTGAATTTTTAGTCTTTCAGCGGCAGGCTGTCCGATAATAAGATTATGAACCTGTTTTACGTGTTTTACTATGGCTTCATCAAATTTATCACCACCTACACGAATTGAATGTGTAACAACCATTCCACCAAGAGAAATAACAGAAACTTCAGCTGTACCGCCACCAATATCACAAATCATATGACCAGCAGGTTCAAAAATTGGAATTTCTGCACCAATAGCAGCAGCAAGACTTTCTTCAATAACCTCAACTTCCTTTGCACCTGCTTTTAAGGCTGCTTCAATTACAGCACGACGTTCTACTTCAGTAATAACAGATGGAATACCAATCTTCATACGTACAGTTTTAAAAATCTGATGACGAGGAATAATCTTGGAAATAAAGTACTTAATCATTTTTTCAGTACTATCAATATCTGCAATAACACCATCAGCTAAGGGTCTGATAGCAATAATATTTCCAGGAGTTTTATCAAGCATTAATTTTGCATCAGAACCAACAGCTACAATTCTTTTTGTACCACGTTCTACTGCAATTACAGAAGGTTCATCAATAACAATACCTTTATCACGAACATAAATTAAAGTATTACAGGTTCCTAAATCTATACCTACATCAGTTGAAAAATTATCAAAAAAACCCACAATTGTCCTCCCACAATTATTTTAAATATTCATTTTTTAATATTCAGAAAGTTTTTGCAAAGCTCCAGCATGATTTACCTGAATTTTCAAAGCTTTACGCCATTCAGAACGAGCTTTTACTATATTACCCTGCTTTTCATATATTACACCAATTCCATAGTGTGCGTCAGCAGAATTTTCATTTTTTTTCAAAACATTATTAAATTCATCAAGAGCAGCTTCATAATCTCCATCAGCAATATAAATATTACCAAGAAGAAGCTGACTTTTTATAATAATTTCATCATTCTTACTATTATTTATATTTCTGAACAGATACTGCTTGGCTGCATTATTTTCACCAGCTTCACAATATTGCTCAGCTATGGCAAGCAGAAGTGAATCTGATTCACGAATAAGAAGTGCCTCTGTGAAAGATGAAATACTGTCCATAGGCATTCCTAAAGCTGCATAACTCAATCCCAAATATTCTGGAATATCATCAGCTTCATAACCAGCCTCCTTTGCTAAAAGAAGGTACTTTACAGCAAGATCTGCATAATAATGAGAAGAAATAGTATTCTTATAAAAATAAGCTCTACCTAACATATAGTAAAGCTGAGGTTTCAATGATTTACTTGCATTATAAATAGCAATACGTGCATTATTTATACATTCATCCAAATAATTTTGAGCAGATTGAGTATCAGATTGTGCCTGAGATAGGAAAAAACAGGAATAACAGTAATAAGCTAATGCTGTATTATTATATGGTTTTTCTTCAAGAAACTTTTTTGAAAGTTCATATACAGACTGATAGTCATAAGTACTCCAGGCTTTTTTTATAGAACTGATTGAAACGTGCTTGCTTTGAATTTTTTTTATAATAAATTGAGATGAAAATAAAGCACCAAGAA
This sequence comes from Spirochaetia bacterium, assembly GCA_022768685.1. Taxonomy (GTDB): domain Bacteria; phylum Spirochaetota; class Spirochaetia; order Treponematales; family Treponemataceae; genus Treponema_D. The sequence goes on along the minus strand of JALEPQ010000024.1, from coordinate 2,182 downwards.
TAAGTAAAGCTGCAATAAAAATAAAAATCCCTCTTTTTATCCAGGGATTTTTTCTTTTCGCGTAATTTGTTGGCTCTAATTTCAATCTATCTTTCATTTTTATAAATAAAAAAAACAGAGGGGACAATAAGCCGGGTTCTGTCAGTTCAAAGAACCATAACCATCTATCCAAAATTACTGTTACCAGTAACCTTTAGCGATTTACCCGCAGTATTGCTCGGAATACATAACTGCTGCTTAATCTTGCTCCAAATGAGGTTTACAAGCATTGCCTGTTACCAGACAACCGGTAGTCTCTTACACTGCCTTTTCACCCTTACCAGCCAAAGACTGGCGGTACTATTTCTGTTGCACTATCTGTCATCATACTGGGCTTTACAAGCTAAAAATAACCTTTAACAAAAAGTTAGTATTACTTACCTTATGCAGCTTCCATTTGATGCCCGGTTATTATCCGGCATTTTTTCCGAAGGAGCCCGGACTTTACCTCACCCCTGCATCTTATCATCAAGATACAGGGAAGCGGTTATATCCCTTCTGTTATAAATTAATCTTCATCAGATTCATCTACTGAATCATCATCTTCATCAGATTCATCGTCCAGATCCTGATCGTCTCCGTACATATCACCTGAATCTTCATTTTCTTCATCGTATTCTTCGTCAATTTCTTCGAAATCGTCGTCATCATCAAGGTCAGCAAGGCTACCTGCTGAATTAAAGTCAAAGTATGATTCTGTCTGTTCACCTTCAACTTCTTCATAATACAAGATACGAGAACAATAAGGACAGAAATTAATATTTTCACCGTTTCTTACAGTATTTGCAAACTGAGCAGGCAAAATCATATGACAACCAGAACAAACACCTTTACGGACAGATACAATACCTTCTGAATTTCTCTGAATGATTCTTTCAAATTTGAAAAGGATTTCCTGATCTAAATTTGGAGTAATTTCAGCTTCCTGAGCTTTTAATGCTTCAAGCTTTTTATTATATTCAGAAATTTCTTTATCAAGATTTTCTTTTGAAGCAGTTAAATCAGCTTCCTGTGAAGAAATCATATCTTCATAATTTTTTAAATTTTCTTTCAATTCAGCAAGAATTTTTTCATGATGCTGTAAATCTTTACGAACATCATTTTCTTTGTTAGTAGCTTCAGTAATCTGCTTTTCTAAAGCTTCATATTCCCGGTGAGTTGTAATGTTATCCATTCCCTTTTCACCAGCTTCACGTGATTTTACAGCTTCTTCCAAATCAAGTTTTAAAGCATTTACCTTTTCTTTAATTTCATCATATTCAGTATTTTTAGCAATGTATTCTTTCTTTAAACGTGCTAAAAGTTCGTTCTGTGTTGTTAACTGTTTAGGAGCATCCTGTACTTTTACTTCCAGTTCATATTTCTGGACAAGAATTTCCTGTAAAGCCTTTAAATTTTCAAAAATTTTTGCTGTTTCCATTATGGTTCCTCAAAAAAATATTATTTAAATATATTGTAAATAGACATTTTAGTCTACCTTCTAGGATTCGATATAATCCCTTAAACCGTTGGCTCTTCTTGGATGACGTAATCTTCTTAAAGCTTTTGCTTCAATCTGACGAATACGTTCTCGTGTAACATCAAAATACAAACCAACTTCTTCCAGTGTAAGAGAATATCCATCTTCAAGACCAAAACGCATCTTTAAAACTTCCTGTTCTCTTGGAGGTAATGTATTCAATACAGAACGTAACTGTTCCTGGAGCAAAGTAAAAGCAGTCTGATTAGCTGGATTTTCAACTTCTTTATCTTCAATAAAATCTCCAAGAATTGAATCTTCTTCTTCACCAATTGGAGTTTCCAAAGAAATTGGTTCTCGAGCAACATTCTTAACCTGCTTAACTCTTGCTGGTGGCCAGCCAAGCTGCTGAGCAATTTCTTCATCTGTTGGTTCACGACCAAGTTTCTGCATAAGCTGTCTACTTTCACGAACAACTTTATTAATCTGTTCAATCATATGTACAGGAACGCGGATTGTACGTGCCTGATCAGAAATTGAACGTGTAATTGCCTGGCGGATCCACCATGTTGCATAAGTACTGAATTTGAATCCTTTATGATAGTCAAACTTCTCAACCGCTTTAATTAGACCCAAATTGCCTTCCTGAATCAGATCCAGAAACAGCATTCCACGTCCCACATA
>JALEPQ010000020.1 GCA_022768685.1 Spirochaetia bacterium | reverse complement strand
CATGCATGGTTTTATCTCAAAGGATGCTCTTCTTATTGCAGCTGAAACAAGAACAAGTACGCCAGTAAGAATTTTAAGAGATAAGGAAACTTATGAATCACCTGCCATAAAAGGACTGTATCCAGCAGGAGAAGGAAGTGGATATTCCGGAGGAATTGTTTCCAGCGCAATGGACGGAATAAATGCCTGTAGTGCACTTGCAAATAAAATCTTAAAATAAAAAATTTTTAACAATTCATCCTTCCTTTCCCATATTTTATTACAATACAGCGTTCAAGAACTGCTTCAGTCGATCCGATTTAGGATTCTGGAATATTTCCTCAGGAGTTCCCTGTTCTTCAACATATCCGCCATCCATAAACAAAACCTTATCTGCAACTTCACGGGCAAAACCCATTTCGTGAGTTACAACAAGCATTGTCATTCCTTCGTTTGCCAGATCTTTAATTACATTCAAAACTTCACCTACCATTTCTGGATCAAGTGCAGATGTAGGTTCATCAAAAAGAATAACTTCTGGATTCATTGCAAGAGCACGAACAATTGCAATTCGCTGTTTCTGTCCACCACTTAAGGTTGAAGGATATACATCAGCTTTATCCTGTAAGCCTACTCTTTCAAGAAGTTTCATTGCATCTTTATCAGCTTCTTCCTGTGATTTCAGTTTTAATGTAACAGGAGCAATAGTTATATTCTGTTTTACAGTAAGATGAGGAAAAAGATTAAAATGCTGAAAAACCATAGCCATTTTCTGGCGGGCAGCATTTAAATCTGTTTTTGGATTACACATATCAGTACCTTCAAACAGAATCTGTCCTCCACTTGGATTTTCAAGGCGATTTATACAGCGTAAAAAAGTACTCTTACCAGAACCAGAAGGTCCAATAATTACAATCTTTTCACCTTTTTTAATATCAATAGAAACGTCTTTTAAAACGTGTAAATCACCAAAACTAATCTTTAAGTTTTTAACTTCAATCATGTTATTTTCTGTCACTTTTTGCCAACCTTTTTTCAAATCCTTCAAATAACTTAGTTAAACCTAAAGTTAAAATTAAATAAATTGCAGCACAAGTCAAAAGAGGAATCCATGCATTGTAAGTTGCATTACGAATCATATCACCTGCTTTTGTCATATCTGTTACTGCAATAAAACTTGCAACTGAAGTTTCCTTTATTAATACAATAAATTCACTTGTATATGTTGGAAGAACAGCTTTTACAGCCTGAGGAAGAATGATTTTAAACAATGTCTGGTTTTTACTCATACCAAGAGAACGTGCAGCTTCGGATTGTCCTTTATCAACCCCCTGAATACCAGCACGGAAAATCTCTGTACAGTAAGCACCTGAATTAAAACCATAAGCAAGTACAGCAACTAAAAGACGATTTAATCCTAAAGGAGCTAAAATTACAAAGTAGAAAATCATCAATTGGGTTGCCAGAGGAATACCACGAAGTACTGTAGTATAAACTGTAGCTACCCCACGTAAGAACTTTGAATCAGAAATCTTCATCAAAGCAAAAATACAACCAAGAACAGTACCTATTAAAATAGCGCAGGCCGCAATCAACAAAGTAACGCCAAGTCCATTAAGAATAAGCATCCAGCGTTGACCTGCTATCATTGTGTCATAAAACGATTGAAACATAGATTTTATTATACAAAATAAAAATAAAAAAATCACCCTACGTAAAAAAAAAGCCCGCTATGCAAAACAGCGAGCTTTTCCATTTAATTATGAATTATACTTCGTAAATTACAAATTACTTTGCTCTTACGATGATTACCTGTTCTGAAGCAAAGTATGGTTCAGAAAAATCAACATTCTTTTTTCTTTCTTCTGTCACAGACATACCTGCTGCAATAAAGTCAATTGTACCTGACTGTAAAGCAGGAATAAGACTGTCGAATGCCATATCTACAACTACAAGTTTTGCACCTGCAGTTTTAGCAATTTTCTGTCCCATTGTAATATCAAAACCAACAATATCTTTTCCTTCAACATATTCAAATGGAGGGAAAGCAGCGTTTGTACCAAGCTTAAGAGTTGAAGAACCTGCAGTAGCTTCTACAGCTGGAATAACAATATTTCCATCAACTGGCATGTAAGCATTTACCAAAGCTTCATATTCACCATTAGCTTTCATATCTGCAATAGTTTTATTTACTGCATTCAAAACATCTGGATTGTTCTTTTTTACAGCAATAGCATATTCTTCTTTATTTTCAGCAAAATATGGATCGCGGATAATCTTTAATGCAGGATTCTTTTTTACAATTTCAACAGCTGGAAGTTCATCAAGAACAACTGCATCAATAGCACCACTCTTAAGGTCTAAAGCAGCATCCATACCTGTTTTAAATGATGCAAGTTTTACACCTTCAACATTGTCCATAACCCAAGCTTCACCTGTAGTTCCGTTCTGAACACCAATTTTCTTTCCCTGTAAATCTGCAATACCGTTAATTTCAACCTTTCTTTTTTTTGGTTTAGCAGAAACTGCAGAAAAACAAAGACCAGCAACTAATAAAGCAGCAACTAATTTTTTCATTTATATATATCCTCCAAAAATAGATATTTATGCATAAATATACATTAACAATAGTTAATATACAATAATTATGCATTTTAATATATGTAATTTTTACAAAAAAAGGGCACTCCCCTATGGAAAGTGCCCTTAATTACGCATTACGCATTACGCATTACGCATTATTTCTGTACAACCTTATTTAAGTGCCAGATATCTTTTACGTAATCTTCAATTGTACGGTCAGAAGAGAACTTGCCGGCATTAGCAATATTCTTCAATGTCATTCTAGCCCAGTTCTTCTTATCTGCATAAGCTAAAGCGATTTTTTCGCGGGCTTCACAGTAAGAATCAAAGTCTGCAAGAACATAGTAAACATCAGGACGGTTACCTTCTACACCGTAAACTAAAGAATCATGTAGTTCTTTAAATAACTGATGAGTTGGATCATAAGTTCCGTCAACAAGCTGTTCAACAACCTTTGCAAGACCTGGATTACATTCAAGATATTTCTGAGGATTGTATGAATGTTCAGCTTCCATCTTCTTGATTTCTTCTGTTAAGAGACCAAATACAAATCCGTTTTCTTTTCCAGCTTCTTCAAAGATTTCAATGTTAGCACCATCCATTGTTCCTAATGTCAAAGCACCATTAAGCATGAATTTCATGTTAGAAGTACCTGAAGCTTCAAGTCCTGCTGTAGAAATCTGTTCAGAAACATCAGCAGCTGGGAAAATCTTTTCAGCAACAGATACACGGTAATTTTCTACGAATACAACACGTAACTTACCACGAACACGACGGTCATTATTGATTCTTTCAGCAACTGTATTAATCAATTTGATGATTGATTTAGCACGGCGATATCCAGATGCAGCCTTTGCACCAAAAATGAATGTTCTTGCTGGAGGATTGTAAGAAGGATCTTCAACAATCTTATTATATAAGTACATTACATTTAAGATATTCAAAAGCTGGCGTTTATATTCATGAAGACGTTTTACCTGAACATCAAAAATAGATTCAGGATCAAGGAATTCATTCTGAGTATGTTTTAAGTAATCAGCAAGAGCCTGTTTATTTTCCATTTTGATTCTGATAAGTTCATTCAAAGATTCATCATCATCAAGATATTTTTCAAGTTCTTTAAGCTTAGTTAATTCTTTTTCCCAACCATGACCAATTCTGTCTGTAATGAACTTAGCAAGTTCAGGGTTAGAACTTAACAACCAGCGGCGCTGTGTAATACCGTTTGTTTTGTTGTTAAATTTATGAGGATACATTTCGTACCAGTCTTTGAGTTCAACTTCCTTCAAAAGTTTTGTGTGAAGTTCAGCTACACCGTTTACACTGAAACAAGCATGAATAGCCATCCAAGCCATATAAACCATATTGTTATGAATAATGGCCATGTGTTCATGTTTATAATAATCTTCTGGGAATTTAGTACGAAGATCAATTACAAGACGACGGTTGATTTCTTCAACAATCTGATAAATACGTGGCAAAAGTCCCTGGAAAATCTGGATTGGCCATTTTTCCAACGCTTCAGCAAGAATAGTATGGTTTGTATAAGCGAATGTATGAGTTACAACATCCCAGGCTTCATCCCAACCTACATTGTAATCATCCATAAGGATGCGCATAAGTTCTGGAATAGCTACTACTGGATGAGTATCATTCAGTTGAATTACATGTAAGCTTGCAAATTTAGAAAAATCAGTTCCATGATCAGCTACATAGTGACGAACTAAATCCTGTAAAGATGCAGAACTGAAGAAATACTGCTGTTTTAGACGAAGTGCCTTTCCTGAAGGACCATTATCATTTGGATAAAGAACGCGGCTGATGTTTTCTGCAGAATTCTGACGTTCAACAGCACGGTTATAATCCATGTTATTAAAAAGCTGCAAGTCAAATCCATTTGGAGATGAAGCCTGCCATAAACGAAGTGTATTTACAGTTTTAGTATCATAACCAATAATTGGCATATCGTAAGGTGTAGCTGTTACTTCTTCTGCATTTTCTACATAGAAACGAGGCTGACCATCTGGAGTTTTTCCATAGGCAATGTTTCCTCCAAATTTTACAGTTACAGCAAGGTCAGAACGTTTAATTTCCCATGGATCACGGTGAGCAAGCCAGTTATCAGGATATTCAACCTGATATCCATTTTCAACCCTCTGTTCAAACATACCATATTCATAGCGGATACCATATCCATGTCCAGGATAATCAAGAGTAGCCAAAGAATCCAGGAAGCAGGCTGCAAGACGACCAAGACCACCATTTCCAAGACCAGCATCAGGTTCTTCATCTTCAATCATATCAAAGTCGATATTCATATCTTTAAGAACATCTTCAACTGCATCTTTAATACCTGCGTTAATAAGGTTGTTACTTAAAGCACGTCCCATTAAAAACTCAGCAGATAAGTAATAAAGCTGTTTAGTAGGTTTCTTTTCGTATTCACTACGAGTTGCCATCCAATTTGGCATAATCAATTCAAGAGCAGAAGCAGAAACAGCATCAAAAAGGTCATGTTTATTGGCCTGAGAAATGTCTTTTCCGTACTGTCTGCGTAAACGTGCAGAAAGGTTCTTTTTAAACTCTTCAGCATTAAAATTCATAGTTTATATCCTCCAATTGGAAACGTTTCCACTTATTTATTTCAGTATAATTCATTTTTACTTACTTAGCAAGACTACAGAACTGCCTGCTATTAAAACATATCGCCTTTGATCAGACAATAATTCTTCTGAACCTGCATCAAAAATATCTTCAGGACTTTTGCAGGAAGTATCACATACCACATACCATTTTTTACCATCATGTAATGCTGGCAATGTGAGAGTCAGATCATAAATATCTGTGTTTGTTGCAATATAAAAATCATTATCTTTCTGATTACCAGCAAGCTTAAAGGCAAGAAATCTGTCCATTTTTGACCAGTCAGGTACTTTGGCATTTACATCGTACCAGGAAATTTCAGGGACAGCATCACTGCTTGTAGTGCCACTAAAGAATGCGGAATGTTTGAACACATTGTGATTCTTTCTAAGTTCAATCAATTTTGAAGTAAAGCGAATTAATCCTTCATTCTTTTGTTCAAGAGTCCAGTCAAACCAGCTGATTTCAGTATCCTGACAATAAGCATTATTGTTTCCTCCCTGAGTACGGCGCATTTCATCACCCCCCAGAAGCATAGGAACTCCCTGAGAAACAAAAAGATAAACAAGAGAATTCTTTATCTGACGTAATCTGGCAGATTCTATTTTAGGATTAATACATTCACCTTCAAAACCGTGATTGTAACTTAAATTATCATCAGATCCATCACGATTACATTCTCCATTTTCATCATTATGCTTGTAATTGTAAGAAACAAGATCGTTTAAAGTAAAACCATCATGGCAAGTAATGAAGTTAATGGAAGATAATGGAGATTTTCCATCGTGATTAAATATATCCGAACTTCCTGCTACACGAGTTGCAGCTGCAGTTGAAGATTTATCATCACCGCGAGTAAATCTGCGAATATCATCTCTAAAACGGCCATTCCATTCAGACCATCTGCTTCCACCAGGGAATCCGCCCAGCTGATAAAGCCCCGCAGCATCCCAAGGTTCTGCAATAATCTTTGTATTAGCCAGAATAGGATCTTCTGCAATGGCAACAGTCAAAGGAGGAAATTCCATTGGTCCGCCATTAAGACTTCTTGTCAGAATTGGGGCAAGATCAAAACGGAATCCATCCACGTGCATTTCTAGTACCCAGTAACGCAATGAAGCCAGAATAAAATCATATACAACAGGATGATTACAATTCAAAGAATTACCACATCCTGCAAAGTTCATATAAAACTGCTTTTCAAAAACAGGCAGCTGATAATAAACCTCATTTTCCAATCCGCGGAATTCAAATGTGTAACCTTTTTCATTACCTTCTGCAGTGTGGTTGTATACAACATCAAGAATAACTTCAATTCCAGCTTTATGAAGTTCCTTTACCATCTGCTTGAATTCTTTTACGGCTCCACCTGGAGTTTTATCATAAGCATAAGAAGTTTTAGGAGCAAAAAAACCAATTGTAGAATATCCCCAGTAATTTTTAAGATTCTCACCGGTACGAGGATTTATATTCCCATTTTCATTTTCATCAAATTCAAAAACAGGAAGCAGTTCAACACTTGTAATTCCAAGCTTTTTCAGATAATCAATTTTCTGAGTAAACCCTCTGTAAGTTCCTGCATATTCACCAGCTCCAGATGTTGAAGAGGCTGTAAAACCTTTCAGGTGGGTTTCATAAATGATAGAATCCTGAAGAGGATAATTTAAAGGTCTGTCCCCTTCCCAGTCAAAATCAGCATCATCAACAACTACGCACTTTGGAAAATCAGATAAATCCTGTAATTCACCATTTGTATTCACCGCAAATCCTTTTTTATGCATGTTGTTATATGAACGGAATACAGAACCTGATGTAAAGGACTTTGCATAAGGGTCAAACAGATATTTATATTTATTAAAGCGGAGCCCATTATTAGGTTCATAGGGACCATCAACCTTGTAAAGATACAAAGTCCCTTTTTTTGCACCACAAATAAAAATATGCCAAATATAACCCGTTTTGTTTTTCAAGGGGTCTAAATCAATTATCTGAGCAGGCTTTTTATCTCTCTCCGAATCAAAAAGACAAAGCTGAACTCCAGTAGCATTTTTACTGTAAATACTAAAATTGATTCCGTCTGGAGTAAGGATTGCTCCTAACCCCATAGGACACCCATTTTGTGTACTAAATTCAGTCATAATTAAAAAGATTTTATCACAAGGCGCAAACGTTGTCACTTAATTTTAATGCAGATTTATAATAAGAATTCCACTTTACTCTGTCCCTTTTGTCCGTACACTTTACTCTGTCCCCTTTGTCATGCATTATCAGGGCAAACGCATTATAAATGCTTTTCCGTAATGTTAGTGCGAAGGAGCGGGCCTCGGTTCAAAAACACTCTTTTTGTGGCTGCTGCGAAGCGGCAGTTCAATAGTTTCTATACCACAAAAAGCGTGTAGCGCATTATTGCGCGGTTTTGAATCACGCAACCGTGACTGGGAGCCAAAAAATCGGATTTTTGTTTAT
>JALEPQ010000015.1 GCA_022768685.1 Spirochaetia bacterium | reverse complement strand
AGAAATATTTTCAAAAAAACATAATATAATAAACTCATGACAAATTTTATATTATCAAACTTACCATGGTTTTGGTTAATAATGCTTGTAGTATTTGTTGTTATAGAAGCATTTACAATGTCACTAACAACAATCTGGGCAGCATTAAGTAGCCTTCCATTAATCTTTATCGCAAAAACAGGACTTCCTTTCAAATGGCAATTACTGATTTTTATTTTACTCACCCTACTTTTAATAATTTTTACACGCCCCTTTGCTGTAAAAAAATTAAAACTCGGAAAAGACAAAACGAATGTTAACAACATGGAAGGACAAGAAATCCTTGTTACAAAATCAATTTTGCAATTCCAAAAAGGAGAAGCAAAAAGTAAAAACGGTGTAATTTGGACAGTAACAAGTGCCGACGGAACAGAAATTCCAGAAAACACAGTTTGTATTGTTACAAAAGTTCAAGGTAACACACTAGAAATCAAACCAAAACAAAATTAATCGGAGGAAAAATGGTTTACGTAATAATCGCATTACTAGTAATTATCGCAGTTCTTATTATTGTAAATGTAAGAATCATTCCACAGTCACAAGCTGCTGTTATCGAAAGACTTGGAGCTTATTGCAAAACCTGGCAAGTAGGAATTCATGTAAAATTTCCATTCATTGATAGAGTTGCAAACAAAATATCTCTAAAAGAAAAAGTTCTAGACTTTCAGCCACAGCCTGTAATTACAAAAGACAATGTAACAATGATGATTGATACAGTAGTTTATTTCCAAATTACAGACCCAAAACTTTACACATACGGAGTTGAACGCCCAATTAACGCCCTGGAAAATCTTTCTGCAACAACACTTCGTAATATCATCGGTGACTTGGAACTTGACCAGACATTAACAAGCCGCGATGTAATCAATACAAAAATGCGTAGTATTCTTGATGATGCAACTGACCCATGGGGAATCAAAGTAAATCGAGTTGAAGTAAAAAACATCATTCCACCAGAAGCAATCAAAGAAGCAATGGAAAAACAAATGCGCGCGGAACGAGAACGCCGTGAAGCAATTCTTATTGCAGAAGGACAAAAACAAAGTGCCATTCTTGTTGCAGAAGGTCAAAAACAATCTATGATTTTACAAGCCGAAGCAGAAAAAGAAGCTGCAATTCAAAAAGCAAAAGGTGAAGCAGAAGCCATTCTTGAAGTTCAGCAGGCAAAGGCACAGGGAATTAAAATGCTAAAAGAAGCTGGCGCAGATGATTCAGTAATTAAACTTCGTAGCCTGGAAGCCTTTGAAGCAGCCGCAGACGGTCAAGCAACAAAAATCATAATTCCATCAGACATTCAAAACATTGCAGGACTCGTAACAAGCGTTACAGAAATTGCCAGAACTAAAAAATAAGTAAACAAGGTTCGGAAACTGTTCACTATAATACAGTGGGATGCTGAATCAAGTTCAGCATGACATATTTAGTACACATCATCCCGAACTGACATCGTCATCCCGCCCAAAAAAAAACACCCCAAGGCGTTGAATCACATCAAACCTTGGGGTGTTCCCATTTTTACTAAAACTCGTCAATATTGTAATAAATTACAATATTGGTTTCATCGCTGTCATATAAGCGCGGAGTTTACGTCCAACTACTTCAATTGGGTGGTTGCGGATTTCTGCGTTTACTGCAACCAGTTCTGCGTTGTTTACGCTGTTGTCCTTAACATTCAATCCCTTACCAATTACTTCAGTTGTTAATTTTGGCATAAGATCTTTTGCCATCTGAGGAGCAGCTACATTTGCAAATAAGTAACATCCGTATTCAGCAGTATCAGAAATTACACGGTTCATTTCGTAAAGACGTTTGCGGTCAATAAGGTTAGCAATAAGAGGAACTTCATGTAATGATTCGTAGTAAGCAGATTCTTCCTTAATGCCAGCATCAACCATAGTTTCAAATGCAAGTTCACAACCAGCTTTAACCATAGCAACCATCAAGATACCCTTGTCAAAATATTCCTGTTCAGAAATTTCTTCAGCAGATTCTTTCTGTGATTCATATGGTAGTTTTCCTGTAGCTTCACGCCATGCAAGAAGATTTGCATCTTTGTTAGCCCAGTCTTTCATCATTGTACTAGAGAATTCTCCAGAAATGATATCATCCATATGTTTCTGGTAAAGAGGAGCCAGTAAAGATTTGATTTCTTTAGAAAGAGCATTAGCCTTGATTTTTGCTGGATTTGAAAGACGATCCATCATACCAGTAATACCACCCCATTTAAGAGCTTCAGAAATTACGTTCCAGCCGTGCATCAAGAATTTTGTTACCCATTCAGGATCCATTCCGTCTGCAACCATTTTGTCATAACAAACGATAGTACCAGCCTGAAGCATACCACAAAGAATAGTCTGTTCACCCATAAGGTCAGATTTAACTTCAGCAACAAAAGAAGATTCAAGAACACCAGCTTTAGAACCACCCATACCAACAGCTAAAGCCTTAGCATAAGCCCATCCTTTTCCTTCCGGGTCATTAGCTGGATGTACAGCGATTAAATCAGGTACACCAAATCCACGTTCAAATTCATGATAAACTTCAGTACCAGGACCTTTTGGAGCACACATTACAACAGTAATATCATCACGGATAATCATACCTTCTTCAATCATATTGAATCCGTGTGAATACCAGAGAGCAGCACCCTTTTTCATCAATTTCTGAACTTCAGTAATAACAGGAGTGTGCTGTTTATCTGGAGTAAGGTTACCAACTAAGTCAGCAGTAGGAATCATTTCTGCATAAGTACCAACTTTAAATCCGTTTTCAGTAGCATTTTTCCAAGACTGACGTTTTTCAGTAATAGCAGATTCACGAAGTGCGTAAGAAACATCAAGTCCAGAATCACGAAGACACATACCCTGGTTTAATCCCTGAGCACCACAACCAACAATTACAATTTTCTTTCCCTTAAGAGCATTAACTCCGTCAGCAAATTCGTCCTTAGACATAGAACGACAATGACCCAACTGTAAACGTGCTTCACGCCAAGAAATTTTGTTGAAATAATTTTCACCCATAATAAAGTTCCTTTTATAAAATAATATTTTTTTAGTCTGGACGTTCCCTTCCGCTCCCGTACGGTCGCTTCAGGTCGGGCTTTTCGGAGTTCCGCTGTCGCTTCATTCTTGCAAGGCAAGAACGCTTCGCGCTCCTACAATCCCTAACGCGTATTTTCACTTGTAAGTATATGTTTTATTTTATATTGCGTAAAGTGAAATAAAAGAAATGAAATATTGCAAAAAAATCAATAATAAAAAGATGCAACTCAACATAAGAGGTCTGTCCCCATTTAATTTATCTGTCAATTTTCTAAGAGGTCTGTCCCCATTTAATTTATCTGTCGATTTTTTAAGGGGTCTGTCCCCGTTTAATTCATCTGCCGATTTTCTAAGGGGTCTGTCCCCCTTTAATTCATCTGTCAGTTTTTTAAGAGGTCTGTCCCCATTTAAATCATCTGTCGATTTTTTAAGGGGTCTGTCCCCCTTTAATTCATGTCTATTTTCTAGAGGTCTGTCCCCATTTAATTCATTTGTCGATTTTCTAAGAGGTCTGTCCCCTTTTAAATCATCTGTCAGTTTTCTAAGAGGTCTGTCCCCCCTTAATTCATGTCAATTTTCTTTTATTTGCTTTTCCTGTATATTCGGGTTAAAATTGCGTCTGAAAGAAGATGAGAAAATAAAGTAAACGGAGAGTGGTTATGAATAAGGAGACAGAAAAAATAGAACAGTTAAAAGGTCTCACAGATTTTACGAATGAATTTAGAGAGAGTGTATCTGATCTGGCTGAAGAGGTCAAAGATAGTGTAAAAGATAATATTCAGGAAGTAAAAAAAGTTATAAAAAAGACACATCTTGCAGTTCAGGTCATTGTAAAAATGGGAATTGGTATTGCTGTATTTGCGATTATTTTGTTTTCTGTTATTTTTATTCAAATCAACAACAAGATGGTTGATAATTTTAAAGAAGATCTTCTGAGCGAAAAGGAATCTGTTGAACTGTTGATGAATGAGATTGTTTCTAATACAGATAAGGCTGCAGAATTCTTAAAACGTATAGCTGAAACAGCTGGAGAAAATGTTACAGAAAATTCACAGATTATCAGTGGTTATTGTCAGTATACACAAAGATTGTTTGGTGTTTCTTCTATTGTGGTGTTTGATACTGCAGGAAATCAGCTTTCTGATTCTAAATTTGGAACTATTGTTTTTAATGATACCATTAAGCGCGTTACTCGAGGAAATGAAGTTCATGATCTTGTTCTTAATGGAAATGAAATCTGTGCTTTTGCAGCAATTCCTCTTTCTCAGAATAAAAAACCTGCCGGTGCTATTGTTGTAACTCAGTCAATTTCTACAGATGAATTTGTAGAAAAAGTTGCAAACTTTACAGGAATGGAGTTTACAATTTTCAAGGGATACAAAAGAATGTTTTCAAGTATTCCAGGCATGAAAGGAACTGAAATTGTTGATCAATCCCTAATTGACCGGGCTATGGCTAATGAGGATGTTACTCAAAAGACTACTATCGGTGGAAAAAAATATATTGCCTATTATTATCCTCTTTACAATAAAACTGGAATTATTTATTTAGGTACTTTATTCCTCGGTAAACCATTAGATGAAGTACAGGAAATGATTTCGGCAATTATTATTCCTCTGATAATAAGTTCTGTTATTTGTATCATTATTCTTATAGGTGTAATGATTTTTATTTGTTACAGATCCATCATGAGAAAACTAAAAACAGTAGGATCTGCTGTAGAAAATCTTTCTTCCGGAGATGCTGATTTAACTTACAGACTTCCAGTAAAAGGAACTGATGAATTTGCACATCTTTCTATTAATATAAATACATTTATTGAAATGCTTCAGGGGATAGTTCAAAAACTTAATAACGCTCAGGATGCTCTTTCCCAAATTGGAGAAAATCTTGGGACTAATTCACAGCAGTCTGCCAGTGCAACAGCCCAGATTATGGCGAATATTGACAGCGTAAGAAAACAGACAGAATCTCAATCTAATGCTGTAAATGATACTTCAGTTGTTCTTGTACGGTCTGCAGAGCTTTTTGAAACTTTGACCCATCTTATCAGTGATCAGATTTCAGGAGTTATAGAATCTTCAGCGGCAATTGAAGAAATGATAGGTAATATCAAATCTGTTTCAACTTCGGTAAGCAGAATGTCAGACAGTTTCAAAGTGCTTAATGCCCATGTTGGAGACAGTAATATTAAGATTGAAAATGTAGGTTCAAAAGTCAATGAGATGGCAGAACAGTCTCAGATGCTTTTACAGGCAAACAGTATGATTGCACAGATTGCTTCACAGACAAACCTCCTTGCCATGAATGCTGCAATTGAAGCTGCCCATGCCGGCGAAGCGGGAAAGGGTTTTGCTGTAGTTGCTGATGAAATCCGTAAGCTGGCAGAAACCTCTGGTGCTCAATCAAAGAATATTGCCACTGAACTTAAGGGAATTTCTTCATCAATTCAGGATGTTGTAGGGCTTTCTAAAGAGTCTCAAAATTCATTTGAACAGATTGTTGAGCAGTTAAAATCTACAGATCAGATTATTAATCAGATTGATAATGCCATGAGTGAACAGGAAATTGCTTCACAGCAGGTTCTGGAAGCTTTAAACGAAATAAAAACTCAGTCTGCAGAAGTAAGCGAAAAGTCAGGAACTTTAAGAGAAGAAGTTTCTAATGTTCAGTCCTATATGAATACTGTTTCTCAGATTTCTGATGTGGTTTTAGGCAGTATGGATGAAATGGCTTCTGGTTCAAAAGAAATTAATACTGCTGCCCAGAGTGTTTCTGAGCTGGCAAATAAGAGTAAATCTGAAATCCAGCAGATGGATCAGCTGCTTAAGCAGTTTAAAGTTTGATGCTGAACAATGAGTTGGGAATTAGGAATTGAATATTCAATAAATAATCTGGAATTTAATTCCCATTCCCGGATTTTTTCGCGTTGTCGACATAACTTTAAAAAATTATTACACTTTACTTATGAAATCGAAAGTTTTACCTGTTGTTTTTTCTATCATCGCTGTTGCTTTGGCTGGTACGTTTATAGTAACCCGTATTATAAGAAATAATAGAGAAGATACTGTTACACGTGCCAAAGTTGTTTCACCAAAAGCGGCAGATTCTGCTGGAGAAGCTGATGAAACTGTTGGAAAGTTGTCAGCTCTTGAAGCAGAAAAATATGAAACTTTTGTTCCTCTTCATTCTAATGAAACTTTAATTAATACTCTTACAATAGATTTTAATAATGATGGTTATGATGATGAAGTAGTGCTTGCAAAGCGTTCAGGCTCTCCTCATCTTTTCATTATTCCTGGAGTTTATAATTCAGAAAACGGAAATTATGAACGCCGTCCAGAACTTAAAACAGATTTTTCTAGTACAAGAACCTTTTCCTATTCCGGTATGGATATAATTGGTGATCATCGTACAGCCTTGATTTACCAGGGAATTGCTGATGATGGAAATTATGTCATGAAAATCTTCCTCTGGCAAAAGACAGAAAAGAATGAAAATGGCGCCCTTACCGAAATTGGAGATTTTTCTAGTGATGGTACAGTTTTTGTTCAGCAGACAGAACGGTCGGATAATTATGAATTAGGTATTTCAAAAAAAGGTGAAAGTTATTCAGTATGGGTTTATAAAACAGATATTCCGGAGAATCTTTCTCAGGAAGAAAAAGCAAAACTTCCATCTAATTTGAATCAGATTCAGCAGGAATATAAATGGAATGAATCTACACAACATTATGAACTGGCAAGAGAAATAAAAGTTACTGCAGGTCGCCTGGCTGCAACTGAACTTTCAAGAATTCAGGATGGAACTGTAGAAACTTTTGCTGATTATCTTAATGGACTTTGGTATAAAACTTCCAATGCAGATGGAAATATCCGCTATGTATATTTTAATTATGCTAAAAAAGAAATTATCCAGCTGGTTGGAGAAATTCAGGAAGTTTACGAATGGGAAAACAGTAAAATCCGCCATAACGGAATTTATCTTACAACTGTAAATGCAGATATCATGAATCTCCACCGCCGTTTTGATGTTTCTCTTTTAGGAGTAGATGAAATCCGAATTACCTGCCGTGATGCTATTAATCTTCTTATTAAGGAAAGTCCTCTTTGGGATGGGCAGTATAAGAAGATGAGCATTCAAAGTTCGTTTGCAGATAAATCAAAAATTTCAACTATTGATGAATTTTCAAAAACACTTCAAAAAAAATCAGGCTGGCAGTCAGTAGATACACTTTCTTCCATATCATTTGATGATTTTACATATACTTTGCAGTCAAATGAAATTACAGAATCTGGAGTTTATGTTCTTTCAAAAATTGGCACTTATAATGTTGTGCAGTTCCGTTCTGATTCTGAACATTCTTTTTTAAGTGAATATTATTCAATGGAATTTGGTCAGAAAACTGTAACAGAAACTATAAAGCGTAAGACTGTAGAAAAAGTTGTTACTGATTATGATACAATCATTTTCACACCTGTAAAAATTACCCCAACAGATTGTTTTGCAGTTGAAGGAAGAGTACTGACTTTTGTCAGATAACAGGTCTGTCCCTGGCTCGTGTGGAAAACATAAATATCAATGTACCTTTAATTTGCACGAGCCGTGAGTTTTTTAACGCTACGCTAAAACTCAGGAAAAATTTGTTTGTAATCGAGGGTCTGTCCCTGGCTCGTGTGGAAAACAAAAATTACAATGTACGTTTAGTTTGCACGAGCCGTGAGTTTTTTTAACGCTACGCTAAAAACTCAGGAAAAATTTTGTTTGTAATCGGGGGTCTGTCCCCCCTTACAAAAAAAACTAATTTTCTATCAATCTTCTGTTTTACCTGGTTGAAGTGCAGGCTTAACCTCTTTACAATTGATGTATGAACTTTTTAAAACAGAATGTATTAGGTATTTTATTTTGTATTGTCATAGCTGCTGTTTCTACAGTTCTGACAAATTTTTCTATTGGTAATTTCTCCTTAGAAATTATTGGAGCTCCTGTATTTTCTATTCTTTTTGGTATGCTATTTACATTGATTTTTCCAAAATTAGCAGTTGCTGAAAATATGAAATCAGGAATAAAGTTCACTTCAAAAAAAATCCTGCAGTGGGCTGTAATTATTCTTGGATTTTCATTAAATCTGGGAACAATAGCAAAAGTTGGTGGTCAAAGTCTGCCAGTAATCATTTCAACAATTTCTGCATCTCTTATTGTTGCATTTCTGATGATGAAACTTCTTAAAATGAATTCAAAAGTATCTTGCCTTATTGGTGTGGGGTCTTCAATATGTGGAGGATCCGCAATAGCAGCAACAGCTCCTGTAATCGGTGCAGATGATGAAGAAGTTGCACAGTCTATTTCTGTAATATTCCTGTTCAACGTTCTTGCAGCATTAATTTTCCCTTATTTTGGAAGAGCAATAGGACTTGGTTCTGAAGGATTTGCGATTTTTGCAGGAACCGCAGTAAATGATACTTCTTCTGTTACTGCTGCAGCCTCTACAGCTGAAAATCTTTATGGAGTAGAAGGTATTCTTGCCAGTGCTGTAACAGTAAAACTTACCCGTACTCTTGCAATAATTCCAATCACTTTAATTTTGGCATTGTACAGAACTAAAAAAGCAAAAAAAGAAGGAACTGAAGCAGGATCTTTTTCAATCAAGAAAATTTTTCCATGGTTTATTCTTTATTTTATAGGTGCTTCAATCATTACAACAATTGCTGGTATTTTACCAGAAAGTAAATTCCAGATTTTCTATAACACAAATTTTGTAAAAGCTATGAAATGGCTTGCAAAATTCTTTATTGCCATGGCAATGAGTGCTATAGGACTTAATACAAATATTGTTACTCTCATAAAAAAAGGCGGAAAACCTATTTTAATGGGATTCTGCTGCTGGGCTGTCATTACCGCTGTTTCAATTGGAATGCAATTGCTCACAGGAATATTTTTTACCAGTCTGTAAGCCAAGTGCCGTATAGAGGGGTTCAGGCCAGTATTCTTTCCTACTCGCAATTCACAGCTTGCTGACGCGCGGTGCACTACGCAGCAAAGCTGCTACGGCACTTGCTGGCGCAACTGTTCATTTCTCGGGCCAGGTGAACTTTTAAGTTTCAAATGGGGACAGCCCTCCGTAAATGCCACTAACAAGTTTTTGGTACAAAAACTTGAAAGCAGCACAAAGTTCACTAACACTTTAAACGACCAAGTGCCACTAACAAGTTTTTGTAACAAAAACTTGAAAGCAGCGCAAAGTTCACTAACACTATAAACGACCTTATGGCGCTGCTTACGCTTATTGCAGGGCAAACGCATTATAAACGCTTTTCCGTATTGTTGGTGCGAAGGAGCAGGGCATGGTTCAAAAACACTCTTTTTGTGGCTGCTGCGAAGCGGCAGTTCAATAGTTTCTATACCACAAAAAGCGTGTAGCGCATTATTGCGCGGTTTTGAATCACGCAACCGTGACTGGGAGCCAAAAAATCGGATTTTTGTTTA
>JALEPQ010000011.1 GCA_022768685.1 Spirochaetia bacterium | reverse complement strand
TCACGTAGTAGAAGACCACACTGGTCCTGTTCTCTACTCTGTCCGCACAGGTCAGGAACAACACACCCCTTATGATTCTTCTATAGGTGAAAGTTCTCAACCAGCATACGATGCCCACAACTTTATAGAATTCCGCTATTCAGAACCAGTGAACTTTGGTAATTCAACCGGAAAAAACCAAAGTGATAATCTTAATATTTTTGATAATACAAATCTTTCTGCTGACATCTGGCTTCCTGCTTCAGGCTGCCCCATAGAAAATGTTCGCGTAAATAATACCTTTGGCGCACTCTCAAATGAAAGCGGATTGTCATTTACTGGACTTGCAAAAATTGAATCAGGATCAATTAAAACAGGGACAAAGGGTTATTTATCAAAATACGTAAATTCCCTTTACCGTCAGGATCCTTATTCCATAAAATTAAGTATTGCAGGTTATGTTGATGAATCAAATCCAGTTGTTGATGCTTCTGGTAACACTTATAAAAACTGGATTGGCTACATAGAAGAAAGCGAAACTCCATCAGGAACAGTTTCTGCAATTTCCAGTAAAAATATCTACATTACAGATTGTGCCCTTTCCTCTGATGGAAATGTTTTGTACAATCCTCAAATCGAATATGCAGAAAAAGTTGAGCCTAAAGTAAATTATGATTTAACAGGAACCCCATATCCTAATACTGGCGTATTTGGAAACTGGGATTCTTCGGCACCTTGCTTTGCCCCATACAATGCAGCAAAAAAATGGATTGAAACAGGCTATTATGAAGCAATTGGTACAAATGGAGGAACTGGATCCACCTTGGACCGTATTGAATTCCATATTTTTGACAATACACCAGATTTCAGTTCTGTTACAGAGCCTGTATGGTACTTTGAAAAAGGTTGGGTCAAATACAGCGAAGATTCTTCTTTACCTGAATTATATAACCCTAATCTTTACGCTGCAGATACTGCAGGTGGAGCTCGACCATGGCAGGATGATAGCCCTACAATTGGAGGCTTAAGATTCTGTTCATATTTAAATTCTGCAAATGCATTTAAATATACACATAATTCAAATTCTACACCTGGTACAGCATTCGATTCTGATACTTCCAAAGTTTATCAGGGAACAGTTTCTCCAATTTTTATAAGTGCTTCAGGTCCATCTCATACAACAAATGACCCGGACAGTTTATATTTTGCTCTTACACTTTCCGAACTAACACTTCCTGTAGATACAACTTTTTCGGTTTCATACACTGCAGACTCTTCAAAAGGCTTTATTACAGACCTTGCAGGAAACAGACTGAAATCTGCAGTAATAAAAACCTTAGACCGTACACCACCTTCCTTTAATATTACTATCAGCCCGGTAAATAATAAGGAACTGTACATATCTTTTGTAAAGCAAATTCAAACAGACAGTTCGTCTATCAGACTTCTTGACAATACAACAGGAAATGCTGTTTCTATTTCAGAAAATTTCCTTACACTATTACCTCAATGTTTTGAAATCATTGAAATACAAAACGATGGTTCTGGAACTATATGTTCAGAAATTGCTATAGATAATTCCATCCCGGCAGAAATTATAGACTCCACCAGCAATGATAAATTTTCAAGCATAAAACTAACTCTGACAAAGGAAGTTACTCTAGATAACATAAAAAATCTTTACATCCGATTAAGACGTCCTGAAAATTATAATCATACTTTCAAAGATCATTTAACATCCATTTCCGATTCAAATGTTACTTTAATTCAAGATAATCTGGGCAACTACATGAAATACCATTCTGCACATGCTCTTTCCGATTTTGCAGTAAATGTTATCAATCCTCTTTACGCTTATGATGAAGAATTCAACAATGACAGTACAGATATGATGTCTGGAATTTATGAAGAAGGCAGTTGGGCAGTTCATGACTTTAATCAGGAACAGCAGAATTACGGTACCCTCTCCGCAGGACATCCTTTCTCAATTGTAGCATCAGCAGAAGATGGAACCACAGAAAAATCTATGCTCCCTGAAAAAGTAAAAATTTATCTTTCAGCTTCTCCAGATGCAAAATCAATTTCTACTCAATACAATTCAGATTTTGATGCAGCACTAAGAATCTGGCTTCCAAAAATTAGCTTTAAAAAGAACAACAGAAATTTTACTACTACATTCTCGTCTATTTCTTCAAGTGCAAATACAAATTATCTGACTTGTGATTCTAAATTAATAAATGAAAATAACTTATCTGATGGGCTTATTTTTAACATATCTTCAGAAATCATTCAAAACTGGGAAAGTGGAAATCAGATTTCATT
>JALEPQ010000001.1 GCA_022768685.1 Spirochaetia bacterium | reverse complement strand
TGTTAAAAAAGGTCTGTTTGCAAAAATTAAAGCTTTATTCAGCAAGAAAAAATAAGCGGGCGTTACGGGCCGGCGTTTGAGGCCCGTTAGAAGGGGTAGCGGCAGATTTTTAGCTGACGCGCAGGGGAAGGCTTTCCCCTCCTAAAAAATGAATCTGGAGAAAATAATATGATTACAGTAAGTGATGTAAGTGTTTCTTTTAGTGAAAAACCACTTTTTAAAGATGTTAATTTAAAATTTAATAAGGGTAACTGTTACGGTATTACAGGTGCAAATGGTGCCGGTAAATCTACTTTCCTAAAATTGTTGTCTGGAGAACTTGAAAAAGATTCTGGTGAGATTTTTATGACTCCAGGTGAACGTATGGCTGTTTTAAAACAGGACCACTTTGCTTTTGATGAATATTCTGTAAAAGATACTGTAATGATGGGGTATCCAAAACTTTACGAAGTTTCTAAGGCTCGTGATGAAATTTATGCAAAGGCTGATTTTACAGAAGAAGATGGTATAAAATCTGCTGAACTTGAAGCTGAATTTGGTGAACTTGGCGGATATGAAGCTGAAAATCAGATTGAACAGATGCTTTCTGGACTTGGTCTTGAAGAAGAATTTCATGACAGAATGATGGGTGAACTTGATGAATCTCAGAAGGTTCGTGTTTTGCTGGCACAGGCAATTTACGGTAATCCTGATGCTTTGATTCTTGATGAACCTACTAACGGTCTTGATATTGAATCTATTACATGGCTTGAAAACTTCCTTCTGGATTTTGAAAATACTGTTATTGTTGTTTCCCATGACCGTCACTTTTTGAATACAGTATGTACTTACATTTGTGATATTGACTATGGTAAAATTACTCAGTTCTCTGGAAACTATGATTTCTGGTATCAGATGACTCAGATTATGCAGCGTCAGGCTCATGAACAGCAGAAGAAGACTGAAGACAAAATGAAAGATTTGAAAGAATTTATTTTACGATTCAGTTCTAATGCTTCTAAAGCTAAGCAGGCTACTTCCCGTAAAAAGATTTATGATAAGCTGGCAGAATCAATGGAAGATATTCCTGTTTCTACACGTAAATTTCCTTATGTTGCTTTTAAGGCTGACCGTGAGATTGGAAACAATGTTCTTGAAATTAAAAATTTGAATTACAAGGATGCTGATGGAAATGTTCTTCTTAAGGATTTTAATCTTAAAGTAAACAGAACTGATAAGATTGCTTTTGTAGGTATTGAACATAACTCTGTAACTGCTTTGTTTGATATTATTAATGGTGTAAAAAAGCCTGAATCTGGTGAATTTTACTGGGGACAGACAACTTCACAGACTTATCTTCCTCGTGATAATAACGAAAGCTTTAATAATGATTACAATATTACAGAATGGTTGAAGCAGTATTCTAAAGAACAGGATGATTCTTATGTTCGTGGATTCCTTGGTCGTATGCTGTTCAGTGGAGATGAATCTTTGAAGAAGGTTAAGGTTCTTTCCGGTGGTGAAAAGGTTCGCTGTATGCTTTCAAAACTTATGCTTTCTGGTGCAAACGTAATTACAATGGATGATCCAACAAACCATCTTGACCTGGAAGCAATTCAGTCATTAAACGAAGGTTTGATTGCTTTCCCTGGCGTTCTTCTGTTCTCTTCCCATGACCATGAATTTATTCAGTCTATTGCAAATCGTATTGTTGAAATTACTCCTAATGGTGTTATTGACCGTATGATGAGCTTTGATGATTACATTGCTGATAAACAGGTTACTGAACTTAGAGCAAAAATGTATGAAGGCACAGGTAAAAAGATTAAATACCGTGTTTAATAAGTGAATCTCATAATTAAATTTGCTTAAATAAAAAATTAAAAATATAAGGCAGGTAAGGTATGAAAACATTTCCACTTAATCATGATCAGCTTGTTGAACTGACAAAAACTTATCCAACTCCTTTTTATCTTTATGATGAAAAAGGTATTCGGGAAAATATGAAGTATTTTAAAAATGCTTTTTCTAAATTTCCTGAGTTTCGTGAATATTTTGCTGTAAAAGCATTACCAAATCCTTATATTCTTAAAATTTTGGAAAGTGAAGGCTGTGGCGGTGACTGTTCCAGTCTTCCTGAACTTGTTCTTTGTGAAAAATCTGGAATTACTGGCAAGAGAATTATGTTTACAAGTAATGATACTCCTGCTGAAGAATTTAAATATGCAGAAAAACTTGGTGCCATAATTAATCTTGATGATATTACTCATATTGGGTTTTTAAAAGAAACTCTTGGAAAATTACCTGATACTATCTGTTTCCGTTATAATCCAGGTCCACTTAAAGAGGGTAATGCTCTTATTGGAAAACCAGAAGAAGCTAAATACGGTCTTACTAAAAAACAGATGATTGAAGCCTACAGAATCTGTAAAGCTGAAGGTGTAAAACACTTTGGTATGCATACTATGGTAGCTTCAAATGAACTTAATCCTGAATATTTTGTAGATACAGCTGATTTAGTTTTTAATTTAGTTCTTGAAGTTCAAAAAGAATGTGGTGTAAATATTGAATTTGTTGAC
>JALEPQ010000190.1 GCA_022768685.1 Spirochaetia bacterium | reverse complement strand
TCCATTTGGAATGAGTTTACCTGTTTATACTAAGAAATCAATTTTCCTGGAAAGTAATCAAATCGAATATAATGACAAAGTTCATAATGTGTTTTACAATTGCAGTCAGTGGAACAAAGTTCAGGATGAAAAATTAAGTGATGTCATGAAATTTATTTCAGGCCTCCATGGAAAATCAGACTTTGTTCAAAAAATGGAAGAAGCTGTTGTTTACGCTAAGGCAGATTCTTCACTAAAGGATGAATTTATGTTTGTTTCAGATATTATTGAAGAAGAAAAAGAGAAAGCCAGAGAAGCAGGTCATACTGAAGGTGTTGCTGCTGGACGTGCTGAGGGACTTGCTGAGGGGCGTACAGAAGGCCTTACTGAAGGACATGCAAAAGGACTTGCTGAGGGTGCACTAAAAGCCAAGCTTGAATCTGCTGTTACCGCAGTGAAAAAACTTTACATTACTCCAGAAACAGCTGCACAGACCTTTGATGTAGACTTATCTGAATTGATGAAAATCTTATAAGAAAATCTGCCATTGCGAATTGCCGAATTTTCAATGCGCAGTTCGCAATTCGCAATGCGTAATTAATATTCACTTTCCAAGTACGCATTGCATTACCGGTCATTCCGAATCTGTCAAAACCGTGCCAGATTCTGCATTTCCTCCCGTGTTTTCAATGTGCAATTCGCAGTTCGCAATGCGAAATTATTATTCACTTTCCAATTACGCATTACGCATTACGAATTTTCTTCCCCGCTCCGAGAAATGAACAGCGCGATAGCGGCAACCACAGGCTTTAGCCGAGGATGCTGACCGTTAGGGAACTGTGAATTGCGAGTTGGTGATGCCACTGAGCCCAAACAAAAATCAGAAAGCAGCGCAATGTTCACTGTCAATTGAAAAATACCTTTACGCGCTCATACATTGTAAATAGGATTATGCTAATTTTGCACGCAAAATTAGAAAGCAGCGCAATGTTCACTTTAAATTAATAAATGCCTTTACGCGCTCATACATTGTAAATAGGATTATGCTAATTTTGTGTACAAAATTAGAAAGCAGCGCAATGTTCACTTTCAATTGAAAAATGCCTTTACGTGCTGCTTACTTAGCATTATTCTATATAACGATGAAGAATATTCTTGGTGTTATTTCTGAATTTTCTAAAAAGCTTTCCAAATTTGAAGAAAGTGAAAATTCTGTCAGAGTCTCAAATGTTTCTGATGAGACTAAACTTAAAAATGAAATTCTGCTTTCAGAGGAAGAACGTAAAACTTTTATTTTAAGCGAATACAAAAATTATTCTGAACCTGTTACTAAAGAAATTGAGGATGATGAAGAATGCCTTTTAAAGGCTTATGATTTTTTTAAGCAAATTGAAGAAATAAAGGAAAAATCGGCTGAAGCTAACATCAAAATTATGGATAGTCGCTTATTTTGTCCTTTATGTACAAATCCTGACTATACTCAAACGAAGAATTTTATTTTTCTACAAATCTGGTTTGTTCACCACAACAAAGATAAATCTTTTGTTCCGGTAATTTCATCTGTATCTGAAAAGAAATATTGCATTGATTTTATTAAGATAGAAGATTGGAAATTAAATTCTTCAGAAAAAGAAATTCTTCAGATTATCGAAAAAAATTATTAAGGAAAGATTATGTTGTTTAGTTTTGTAATCATTATTTTAGCTGCTATTATCATTATTGCTCTTATCAGCAGAAAAAAAAGCAGTTCTTCTGCATCAGAACAAAAAGTATAAGATTACGACTTTAGTGAAATAAAAACTTTTGATGAGGATTTTTTAAAGCTGTTCAAAATGGTAAGGAATAAATTATGAACTATATTTTTAACAACGAAAAAGAAAAATTATTATTATTAGAAAGATTTTGCTGTTATGTAAAAATCTGGTCTGAAAGTAATGGAGATGCTGCTGATAAAGGAATCTTTCCTTCTACTCCACAGCAAAAAGATTTTGCAGAAATTTTAAGGGATGAACTTAAAATATTTGAATTAAAGGAAGTTCAGCTAACAGAAAAAAATTATGTTTACGGATTTCTTCCTGGAACAGGAAAATTTTCTTCAGCTGAACCTATTTTGTTTCTTGCTCATATGGATACTGTTGATGAAGTTTCTGGAAAAGATGTTAAGCCTCAAGTAACTGAAAAGGATGGTGATAAAATCATCTCTTCTGATCATACAACATTACTTGGAGGTGATGACAAAGCTGGTATTGCCGCGATTATGTGTGCCTTGAATTTTTTACAAAAAAATCCAGAAATAGAACATCGTCCAGTAGAGGTAATTTTTTCTCCAGATGAAGAAACTGGTCACGGCATGGATTTTGTTCCTGTTGAATTGATTAAATCAAAATATGCTTACACAGTTGACGGTGGCGATGAAGGTGAAATGGAAACAGAATGTTTTAATGCCTGGAGTGGAACTGCAGAATTTACAGGAAAAGCTTGTCACACCGGAGATGCTAAAGCAGGAAATATGATAAATGCAAATTTAATGGCAGCTGATTTTATATCCCAACTTCCAGAAAATATGAGACCTGAAACTACAGAAAACTATGAAGGATTTATTGCAGTAATGGGAACTTCCGGTTCAATTGAAACTGCCACTGTTGAAATGCTTTTAAGATCATTCAAAATGGAAGAAATAGCAGAAGAAAAGAAAATCATCCAAAAGGCAGCCAGAGCTACTGAAGAAAAATTTGGTGGTTCTGCAAGAGTTTTCTTTAATCAGCAATATCTGAACATGAAAGAAAAACTTGACGAATCTGAGACAGTTGTAGAGCAGCTTGAAAAAGCTTATAAAGCTTCAGGTGTAAAGATAATCAGAAAACCTATTCGCGGTGGAACTGATGGTTCACGCCTTACAGAAATGGGCATACCAACTCCAAATATTTTTACAGGAGCACACCAATATCATTCACGCAATGAGTGGGTTTCTCTAAACCAGATGTCAAAAGCAGCCGATATTGTTTTAAATCTGCTTACACAGAATTAATTTTAAACACATTAGGAAATAATTATGCATGAATATGTAATTGAGGGTGGATTTCCAATTTCGGGAACAATTACTGCCAGTGGTAATAAAAACGCAGCTCTTCCTTGTCTTGCTGCAACTCTTTTAACTTCAGAACCTGTAATTTTACACAATATTCCTGAGATTCAGGATACAAATGTAATGATTGAAATTTTACAGTTTCTTGGAGCTAAGGTTGAAAAATTAAGTAAACACAACTGGAAAATCCAGTGTGATGCAATTGAATCAAAAGAATTACCTAGGGAAATGACAAAAAAAGTCCGTGGCTCCATTGTTTTTGCAGGACCTCTTTTAGGTAGAACAGGAAAATGTGAAATGATGCCTCCAGGAGGAGATGTTATAGGCCGCCGTAGAGTTGATACTCACTTTTTAGCATTGGAACAGCTGGGAGCAAATATCAGTGCGGAAGGTCATTTCAGTTTTACAGCTAATAAACTTAAAGGTGCAGATATTTTCTTAGACGAAGCTTCTGTAACGGCAACTGAAAATACGGTGATGGCAGCAGCTTTAGCTGAAGGCGAAACTATCATTCAAAATGCAGCCAGTGAACCTCACGTTCAGGATATCTGCAAAATGCTGAATGCTATGGGAGCTGATATTACAGGTATTGGAAGTAATATCATTAGAATAAAGGGTGTTAAAAAACTTCACGGTTGTGAATTTACAATTGGACCTGATTATATTGAAATTGGTTCATTTATTGGAATGGCAGCTGCAACTAAAGGAAAAATTACAATCAAAGGCATTCGTCCAGAAGAAATCAGACCTCTTACCTACTCTTTCCGTAAACTCGGAATCAGCTGGAGAATTGACGGAGATGAACTGACAGTTCCTAACACTCAGGATTTAAAAGTAAATGCGGATTTAGGAAACGCAATTCCAAAAATTGACGATATGCCTTGGCCTGGATTCCCTGCAGATTTAACTTCAATTATGACAGTTGTTGCCACACAAGTTGAAGGCACTGTTCTGATTTTTGAAAAAATGTTTGAAAGCAGACTTTTCTTTGTTGATAAATTAATCAGTATGGGTGCAAAAATTACTTTATGTGATCCTCACCGTGCAGTTGTAAGTGGACCTTGCAGGCTTCATCATGACCACCTTGTATCGCCAGATATTCGTGCCGGAATGGCCATGGTAATTGCGGCTATGTGTGCACAAGGAAAAAGCCGAATAAGCAACGTTTACCAGATTGAAAGAGGATATGAAGATCTGGTAGGAAGATTGCAGAGTCTTGGTGCCCACATTGAAGTTGTTGATGTAGATTAGCAAAAAATGCTGAGGCAATTACATTGCCTCAGCTAAAAAAATTTATACAACAATGAGTTAAATCGCACGCGGCTTGACCGCGTGTCGGCTTTGAACTTCTTGTTATGCTTTCTTTATCGTATAACTTGGCATCCTATAATTTCATCAACGTTATAGGAATTATCTTTTATCCAAGAATTATTTTCTAAAAGTTTACTAAGAGCTTCTTCTTTTGATTGACCTTTCTCAAAACCGAGGACTTGAAAATTTTCTACTTTATTTTCATTTGGAGATTCGCAATATCCTTCACCTGTATAAAAGATGTATTCATTCATAATAAATCCTTTTCAATTAATTTTTTCAGCAAGCTTGACTTGCTGAAAAAATATTCCTTTTATGGCTCTGCTATAAAGATTTTTTCTATATTTTTTTCCATTCTAGAAATCAATGGAACTACCAAAGCGTTTCCCATACAGAAATATCTGAATTTTTCTGGCATTCCTGTTGCAGTCCAATCATCCGGGAAGCCTTGGATTCTTTCTGTTTCCCTTGGTGTAAGAATTCGTATTTTCTGATTTGTAAAATCTCGTACAATGTGTGTGCTTCGATTAAAACTACCTTCGCTGGTAAGCATTGTTCGTGCAGGCTTGTTCCATTCATCAATCATTGGAATCGCACCTTCTGAATAAATATACTTATGTCCGTTGCTTGCAGTTCTGTACTTTCGTTTTGCTCCTTTTATATACTGCCAAGTATGACGGCTTTCCAAAGGTAATTCATTTTCTGTTTCATCGCTGTGGGTGCTTTCAGGATTTGTAAAATACAATCTTTCATTTGGAATAAAGTATTTTTTATCGACAGTTTCTTTCTCTATGATTTCTCCAAGAGTTTCTGACTTTGAAACAACAGGAGAGGATTTTACAGTATAAACAGAACCTTCAAACATAATTCCCGAATTACAAAAATCAAAACTGAAATTGTCAGAGACACTTGCAATGTCATTTGAGATTTCAGTTGTAGTAATTGCGGAAACATCTATCTTTTTTACAGGAAAACTTTCTGCAAAGAAGCCTTTTTTCTCTAAAACCTCAGAAACTGAAATAATATCTTTTTTAAGATTCAAAGAATTTGCGAAGTTCGTATTCTTTTTATAAGCAAAAATAAAAGTCCTTCTTCGTCTCTGAACTTCACCGTATTCAGCGGCATTCACGACACGCCACTCAACGACATAACCTTCATTGTTCAGGCACGAAAGAATAATGCCAAAATCACGCCCACGCTGTTTGGAAGGAGAAAGTAAAAGCCTGTCTACATTTTCCAAGAGAACGAATGGAGATTTTTTTACTTTTAGAATATCCCAGATTGACCACCAAAGAACGCCTTTTTTCCCTTCAATTCCTTTTTCTCCGTTAAGGCTTCTTGCGACCGAATAATCTTGACATGGAAAACCGCCTACGAGCAAGTTGTGGTCTGGAATTGCAGTTTTATCAACTGCTGAAATATCAATGTTTGTTGTATCTTTACCATTTAAATCAAGGGCAGTTCCGAAATGCTTTACATAGCAGTCGTGCGCCCACTGATTTTTCTTTCCTGGCTCCCACTGATTGAACCATACGGTTTTCCAAGTTTCAGAGGAAAGAGAGAAGTCCTTGTTTTTTATGGAATTGAGTCCGCATCTAAAACCGCCGACACCGGCAAACAGTTCGCAGACAGTTTTTTGCATACACATGACTTTAGTATACTAAATTTAGGGAAATTGATCAAGATTTCAAGACGGATTTTTAGAGGAAATCTTTTTCATCCAATTTTTGCGATAAATAACTGCCTTTTATCCAAATATACTGGCGATACATGCTGATTCCGTTTACAGTTTCGGGCTTTTTTGTTGAATCTGAACTGTCTCCACGGACAAAAATCAAGCCTTCTGAAGATTTAGGGAAATTAGGGGCTGTTTGAGGAATGCCTGTTTTGTTGATTTTTGGCTTTCCTTTTGCGTCAAAAACAGGAACATCTTTTAACTCTTTATAAATAACAAGTTCCCTGATTCTGCTCCAAACGGATTTTACATTTAAATCGATGAAGTCGTCTGAGAATGACAGCCTCTTGAATCCGAGAAAAGTATTTTTACTGAAATCGTCTTTGTCGTGTTCTTCAAAAATAATACAAAGAATCTGATTTTCCGCAAAATAATCGAAGAAAACTGAATCTGTAAATTGCTCGTCTACATTTGAAATTTCGTCAAAATTGATTCTGAAAAGCTTCATGTCTTCTGTTCTTCTGCCTTTTTCGGTAAGAACGATTGTTTTCCCAAGAAGTCCAATTTTACTGAAAAGGTCAATGTCCTGCATTTTCTTTGCAGTTCCGCCAAACATTTTTACAACAAGCCTTTCACCGATTCCCTTGTCAATTTTGCCTTCAATCTTAAATCCTTCCATCAATTCTGCAACGGTTTTATTCTTGTACTGTTTCGTAATTTCATGGCATTTTTTGTCAATTTCAGCGTAAGTGTCATAAGACTTTGGCAGTTGCTCCAAAGAACCGTTGAAATGTTTTTGCACAATATTTGATACAACAGTTCTTTTCAATCTGAAACGAGGGGGATTCGGCCATTTTGGAGCAGTATCAATAAAAAGCAATTTATCACGAAGATGTGAGATTTCGGTATAACGCTTTTCGTCTTTTTCTAGGGAACGAATGAAATTGCGGACAATAAGCCAATCTTGTTCCAAGATTTTCTTATCGTCACTAGAAAACTCAAGAAACTGATAACCTTTCACAAGAAAATTAGCATATTCAGCGGCAAGAACTGTTTTATCCGAAGCATAAAGATAATAAACTAAAAGCAAATGGGCTAATTTATGCCAGAACCTTGAATCAGAGAATTCCTCGTCGATTATTACATTCGGTGAAACTCCTGTAATTGACATTGGCTCTTTTGCTTCGTATTCTTTCGGATTTTTCTTTGAAATGCGAATACCTGTTGTCTTAAGCTCTGTAAGAATTCCGTCAATATTTAGGTCGGGTGAAGAGTCGCTGTTTGCATCGTAACCAAAAACAGACTGTTCGATTACATCTCCTGCAATTCCTGTAATTTTAGGATTTGTTTTTGTGCGGTCGAATACATGATTTTTATCGATTTCACCTAAAGTTCTATTAAGACATGCTTCAAGCAAATTTTCTACTTGCTGTTTTGTATACTTATGTTCGGAATTCTGTGCCATAGATTTATTCTACCACAGTTTTCTATAAAAACTCTATTACTTTTACATTACCAGCCCAGTGGGCTGTGAGCATAACAATATTTTTACACTACCACAACACCATTTCCATGAAGCAATTCTATTACTTTCATCAGCCTCTTATCTTTTTTAATTGTCATTACTGCATTTTCCCTTTCTGCCCTGCTGCTTTCCGGTTTAAGTCCTTCCAGGACACTTTCCAGACTACAATTTTCTAACTGCAAATTATGACGGGAATTTTCTTCCTGCAGGTAATTCCACTTAATTTCATCTCCTGTCTGAATCAGTTTTCCACCGAGCCAGTAAACTTTATCTATATTCTTTTCATTGATTATGACAGACTTATTTTTTTCTTCATATTTTTCTATACATTTTTCTACATAATTTTTTGGAACTGTGGGATTTGGAACAGGAAAATCAAACCAGCGTTGAACTTTCATTTCCAGTTTTTCCCCATGCATCCAGGAATTTACAGCAGCATCAAGTCCATTTCCAAATTTTTCATATTTTTCTTCACCAGCAAAGTGAATGTTATTCTGTGCAAAAATTTCATCATTTTCAGATTTTTCTGATGCCTGAAATTCTGGTTCTATAGGTTGTAAATCTTCTATTTTACCGTCCTGCCAGTTTTTATATACTGTAGAATTTCTTGTAAGCATAAATTTATGCCAGAAGGCACTGTCTAATAATCCTGCTGCAAAAAACTGACGTAAAGTTTCCATGGAATCAATAATTGTTTGTGGGGTATCATACCAGAATCCATAAATCATATAGGCATGTACAAGAATTCCTGCTTCCTTAAAAGCCGCACAGGCAGAAACAATTGAATCTATATCAGTTCCCTTATTTATAATCTGTAAACCATTGCTGTCCGCAACTTCAAGTCCTGCACTTACGCCACCAAGTCCTCCATAGGATAAAAATGCAGCTACATCTTTTGTAAATGATTTTTCAAACCGTATGTTACCCCAATAATAAAGAGGATTTTTATTTTTGCTGTTCATCAGGGCAAAATCACACAAAGTTTTTGGAGGAAGAGCCTCATCTACAAAATGAATACCGTACACTCCCTTCTCTTCTGCAGTTTTTAACAATGTATTGTACAGTTTTTCTGCCTGCACCGGATGATATGCACAGACATAATCAAGTTGAGTGTCACAGAATGCACATTTATGCCAGTAACAGCCATGGGCCAGATATGCTTTTATCCATCCTCCATCAGTCCAAAGTCTATGCATGGGATTTGAATCATCACATACTCGAGGATAGATTGAAAAATCAATATCAGAATAATCCGGCATAATTTCTGATGTGATTTTGTTTTCAAATTCTTCTGCAGTTTTATTTTCCCACTGAGGTTCAATTACTGCATCATTTATAAAAAGTCTCATTTTATAAATGGAAGAAACATCATTTTTGGAATTTTCATTTTTATTTTGACTAACTAAAAAATCCTCTAATTCTTTGTAGGAACCGTATCCCCGGTCATAAGAAATTGCATCCAGATATTTTGAAAGTGACTTATCTCTTGCATTACGCAGTTCTGTATTTACAAAACCGCCTCCAATTACAACAAACACTTTCTTTCCAAAATGCTGTTTAAAATATCTTGCAATGTACATTCCTGGTACAAAAGTTCCTGCAAATGGAATGGAAATACAAACTAAAAGAGGTTCTTCAAAGGCGTTGCGGGAATGTGTCCCACTGAAAGGGGTAGGTCGTTCGCCAAAGGCTAACTTACCGGGAAGGCTTTCCCCTCCATATAAATTGTCCAGAACAGGTTTTAAAAATTCATTTAAAACTGGTGAATCAAGTTCTTTTTCAATTTGAGAGAAACTTCGTTCATCCACAGTAAGAGCCTCTGCATAACGAATTAAAGAAAAATTTCTGTCAAAAACAAAGGTTATATAATCAGCTAAATCTGCCAGCGCAAAAGAACACAAAAAACGGACATCATCAACTTCTGGAGATCTGTTCAGATTATTCAAATAATTTCTCATTCTATTTCCACGAGGAACGTAAGGAGAAAACAAAAACTGATGGGCTTTTTCTCTGCCAGATTTTTTAGAACCATCACACAAGATTGAAACAATCCAATCTATCCAGTTTATCCATAAATCTTTCTGAAAAATATAATTTCTTAAATTCTCTGCTGTAATTTCATCTCCTGAAAATTGTGCTTTTTCAGCAAGCTGTAAGGCTTTTTTTTCAGTAATGGCAAAAAGTTTTTTTAATCCTTTACTGCTGAAAATTTCGTAAAAAAGTTTAATGCTTAAATCCTGCCATTGTGAATTAAATCCCAGAACCTTGAAGAAAGAAGTTAAGTAGGCTCCAGAAGGATATGGGGAATTTAACTGTACCAAAGGAGATGTAATTACAAGAGTATTCATACATTTATTATAGTAAATAATTTGTGATTGGTAATGTAATTTTTTTAATTAATTCTTTTAAAAAATCTACTTATTTTGTATTTTTTACAAACTAAAATTCTTTATTAAAACACCATAAGAAATTATACTGAAGTGTTGAAAAAAAATCTTATGGAGGAAAAAAGTTATGACAAATGATCAGGCAATTAAAGCTTTGGAAGAAATCAAAACATACACTGCTGCAACACGATTAGACGAAATTGAATATGTAATTGATATTATGAAAAAGCTTGAAGCTGCAGGAGTTTCAAAACCTCTTGAAGCTGACTTTGAAAAAATTAAAAACTAAAAAAGGATAAGAAAATGACAGGAACATTTTGGTCGTTGGTGCCAGCTATTGTAGCTATTGTGCTGGCATTGTGTACAAAGGAAGTTTATTCTTCTTTATTTATTGGAATTGTAATTGGTGGTGTATTCTACGCAATTGATGCCACTGCTGGTTTTGGAGGATTTTTAACTCACGTTTTCAGTGACGGTTTGGTAGGATCCTTATCTGATTCTTATAATGTTGGTATTTTAATCTTCTTAGTAATTTTAGGAACTATGGTAGCTTTAATGAACAAAGCTGGTGGTTCTGCAGCATTTGGTAATTGGGCTAAAAAACACATTAAAACTAAAGTTGGCGCACAGTGTGCAACTATCCTCCTTGGAATTTTAATCTTCGTTGATGATTATTTTAACTGTCTTACAGTTGGTTCTGTAATGAAGCCTGTTACAGATAAATATGGTGTTTCAAAAGAAAAGCTTGCATATCTTATTGATGCTACTGCAGCTCCTGTTTGTATTATTGCTCCAATTTCATCATGGGCAGCTGCTGTTTCCGGCTTTGTAACTGAAGGTGAAAATGGTATTGCTTTATTCTGTAAAGCTATTCCTTTTAACTTTTATGCAATCTTTACATTAATCATGATGTTTGCAATGGTATTCATGCGTTTTGAATACGGAAAAATGTCTGCTTTTGAAGATGCTTTAGCTGTTATGAAAGATTCTGCTGATTCTGTAGCTGATGAAAAATCAAAAGGAAAAGTATTAGATTTAGTTTTCCCAGTTGTAGTTTTAATTCTTCTTTGTGTACTTGGAATGGTTTACTCTGGTGGAATTTTTGATCCTGAATCTGAATCCTACGGCAACTTTATTATTGCCTTCTCTAACTCAGATGCTTCTGTAGGTCTGGTACTTGGTTCTTTTGGTGCGTTAGTAATTACTATTATTTACTATATGATTCGTAAAGTTCTTTCTTTCAAAGGTGCTATGCGCTGTATTCCTGATGGATTTAAAGCCATGGTTCCTGCTATCTTGATATTAACTTTAGCATGGACTTTGAAAGGTATGACAGATTCTCTTGGTGCAAAAGAATATGTTGCAGGAATTGTTGAAGGTTCTGCAGCAGGATTTAAAATGTTCTTACCAGCAATAATCTTTGTTATTGCATGTTTCCTTGCATTTGCAACAGGAACATCCTGGGGTACATTCGGTATTTTAATTCCTATTTGTATTGCCGCATTCCCAACAGGAGCAATCCGCATTGTTTCAATTTCAGCATGTATGGCTGGTGCAGTTTGTGGAGACCACTGTTCTCCTATTTCTGATACAACAATTATGGCAAGTGCTGGTGCTCAGTGTGATCATGTAAATCACGTTTCTACACAGTTACCTTATGCCCTTACTGTTGCTGTAGTTTCATTCCTTACATACATTGTTGCAGGATTAACATTAAATCTTGGTATTGTTGCTTCTGGAATTATTTCATGGGTATTTGGACTTGTGGTTCTTGCTGCATTCTTAATTTTCATAAAAAAACATTCTACTAAAAAAGCTGCTGCAAAATAATCTGTTTTAATTATCTCTATAATTGAAAGTTCAACTTAATAGAAATTTTTATCGGGTCAAGACTTTACACTTGACCCGATTTTTTTTAAACAAAAAAAGATGAATACAAAAAATTCTCATTTTCCATATTCATCTTTCATAAAAAAAATTATATCAGTTTTGCGGCAGGCTTACCGGGTTTGCAAAGCAAACTCGCACATTACAACTGTGTTACTGAAGTATAGCTCCCTTATCTGCACTTGATACAAGTTTTGCGTAGCGGGCTAAGTAGCCTGTCTTAACTTTTGGTTCTGGAGCTACCCATTTTGCCTTTCTTGCGGCAAGTTCTTCATCACTTACTTCAAGGTGAATTTTGTAGTTGTTGATATCAAGAGTAATCATATCACCTTCTTCAACTAAGGCTATTGGACCTCCTACAGCAGCTTCTGGAGAACAGTGTCCTAAAGAAGCTCCACGAGTTGCACCAGAGAAACGACCGTCTGTAATTAAAGCAACTTCTTTGTCTAAGCCCTGACCTGCAAGAGCTGCAGTTACAGCCAGCATTTCACGCATACCAGGACCACCCTTTGGACCTTCATAACGAATTACTACTACATCACCAGATTTAATCTGTGCCTTCTGAACAGCTTCCATAGCTTCAGATTCATCGTTGAATACTCGTGCAGGACCAGTATGCAGCATAAGTTCCTTAGCACATGCAGAACGTTTTACTACAGTTCCATTTGGAGCAAGATTTCCAAAGAGGATTGCAATACCACCGTTATCACTAAAAGGATTTTCAATTGGGCGCAAGATTTCAGGATTTCTGTTTACTACACCTTTAATATTTTCTGCAATAGTTTTACCAGTTGCAGTAATAAGACTTGTATTAATAAGATTTTTCTTAGCAAGTTCAGCTAAAACAGCCTGTACACCACCTGCATCATTTAATTCACACATAAATGTATGTCCTGCTGGAGCAAGATGACAAAGGTTTGGAGTATGTTCTGAGATTTCATTTACCATATGAAGATCAATTTCAATTCCAGCTTCATGAGCAATGGCAGGAAGATGAAGCATTGTATTAGAAGAACATCCTAAAGCCATATCAGCAGCAAGACCATTCTTGAAGTTTTCTTCTGTCATCATCTGGCGAGCTGTAATGCCTTTTTTATAAAGGTTCATAACAGCCATACCAGCATGTTTTGCTAAAGCAATACGCTCTCCAGTTACAGCAGGAATAGTTCCGTTTCCAGGAAGACCTAAACCAAGAACTTCAGTTAAACAGTTCATAGAGTTTGCTGTGAACATACCAGAACAGGCACCACAACCAGGACAAGCTGCATGTTCCATATCTTTAAGCTGAGCTTCTGTAATTTTACCTACAGCAAGACCACCAACAGCTTCAAACATATCTGTCAAAGAAAGATTTTTTCCAGAATAAGGATTAGAAGGATCCATAACATGACCTGGCATCATTGGACCACCAGATACAAATACTGTAGGAAGATCAAGACGGGCAGCTGCCATAAGCATACCAGGAACGATTTTATCACAGTTTGGAATCATTACCAAAGCATCAAACTGATGGGCCTTTGCAACACATTCCACTGAATCAGCAATTAATTCGCGAGTTACCAGAGAATATTTCATTCCTTCGTGACCCATTGCAATACCGTCACAAACACCAATTGCAGGGAATTCTATAGGAGTTCCACCACACATGCGCACACCTGCCTTTACAGCTTCACTGATACGGTCAAGTTCAATATGTCCTGGAATCAATTCATTTTTTGCACAAATAATACCAACTAATGGCTGGTCTAATTCTTCATCTGTATAACCAGATGCATAAAACAAAGAACGGTGTGGAGCTCTTGCAACTCCTTTTTTTGCGTTATCACTCTTCATATTAAAAACCTCTTTTAGATAATTATTTTCAAATTTATATAAAACCATAATAAAAAAAGGACACCAGAATTTCAACTATTCCAGTGCCCTTTCTTAAAAAATACTGAATTAATTTAGTATTATTAAATTAATTTAATTTATCCTGAATAATAAGTTTAATAAGAGTATTGTTTTTAATTGAAACATTTTTTCTCTGTTCAACTAAGTCTTCTTTTTTTAGACTGATTCTTGACTGCTCACAAAGAGCTTTACAATAATCTGAAAGTGTTGAAGGACTATTAGCTTCACAAGCAATTACAATGTTGCGCTTGCTCATATAAATAAAGAAGAACTGCATAAATTCATCATTATCAACTGGAAGTCCATACATTAAAATAATTCTCTTATAATCCTGAATGCGGGCAAATTTTTTTACACAATTCAATAATTTTTCAGAAAAATATACATTCTTATTTTCATCTTCACAAATATTTTCAGCAATAACAAACAAATCTGAATCTGAAGGAGGTTCCCCTTCTGGATTACAATCAATAATTTGAGTATATCCACAAGATTCAAGAAGAGCCCTTGTTTTTGCATCAAAAGCTGATTCATTTAAAAGAGGATCTGTCAAATCATCTTTTCCAGCTGCTTCTGATTTTTCATTTGAAGCAAACAGATTTTCAAGTTCTTCTGCTGTAATAGCACCTGAATTTTCAGAATGAGAAGAAGACATTACATCCATTACTTCACTTAAAACCTGAGATTCTTTATCTCCAACAGAAACACAATCAGATGTTCTTGATGTACGTTCCCTTTCATCATTCATGATATCAGCAAAAATTGAGTCTACATCATTTGCAACATTTTCTGTTTCCATAACTTTCTCCTGAGTTCCTACACTATCATTAATTATGCTTAATTCATCATCATTTGCAACTACTTCTGAACTAAAAGTATCATCAGTTTCATTTTCTTCATTGCTTACAAAAGTTAAATCACTGTCATCAGCTTCATTTAAATCATCTGTAATTAAATTTACCTGCTGATCAAATTTAACAGGACAAAGTCTGCATTTATCTTCACCTTCAATTGATTTTTCGTAAAGACAGCCATCTTCATCACGTACATAAAAAAGGTGATTTCCCTCATCAATTCTAATATTTCTGATATTTAGACAACCATCAAATGCATCTTCTGCCAGTTCATAAAGTTTTGCAGGAAAAACAATTGTTTCAAGATTTGTACAATCTGCCATTGCTCTGGCAGAAATTTTTGTAACTGTATTAGGAATAACAAGTGATTTTAAACTTGAACAGCCGGCAAAACAGTTTTCAGGAATTTCCTGAATTCCAGCTCTAAAAGGAATTTCTGGAATTGAAGAACATCCATAGAAAACACCTTCAGATAAAGCCGTAATTGAATCTGGCATTGTAACTTTTGTAAGCTGAGAACAACCAGAAAATAAGTATGGTGGAAGAACAGACAGTCCTGATGGCAATTTTACTTTTGTTAAAGATGTACAGTTTTCAAATGTACATGGAGACAGTTCCTTTATTGAATCAGGAAGAGAAATTGACTCAAGTTCGCAGCCTGAAAAAGCTTCATCTGCAATATCATGAGCACCAAATGGAACACGCATATTAGTATTAAAATCTGGAGAGGCTGAATCAACGCCTACAACAGTATGCATGTCATTGGTATAAATTAATCCGTTTTTCTTAACTAAATCACCCATAACCTATATTTTATTCTATTTTTCAGGTTAGGGCAATTTTATTTTAAGATTTAAACAGAAGTTTATTTCAATAAATCAGCAATCTCAGGACGTTTCCAGCGTTCTGCAATTGTGTAAGGAGTTTCACCAGATACATTCTTAACATTTTTATCTAAGCCATAACCAAGAAGCTGTTTTACTGTTTTTTCTGATGAAGTTTTAGCAGCATAATGTAAAATTGTGTTGCCCTGTACATCTGAAAGTCCGCTGGCATATTTTACAATATTATTCAGCATTTTTGGGTTGTTTTTTTCAAGAGCAATTGTTACACCGTTTCTTCCCTTTTTATCAATCATCTGGAATGGATTAGCCCCATTTTTAAGAAGGATTTTTGCGGTTTCTATATCATTTGCTTCAATCGCATAATTAAGAGCTGTATAACCATCTGCATTTCTTGTATCTACTGGATATCCTTCTGCAATTAAGGTCTTTAACAATTCATCAGATGCATTAGATTTTACTACAATGTGAACAGGAGAATTACCATCACTATCTGTGATATTTGAAGAATTTCCAAGAACTTCCCTTATAACGGTAATATCTTTTCCTAAAACCATTGCAAAAGGAGTTACACCTGCCTTATCTCTGGAAAGTGGATTTCCACCAGCATTTCTAATTAAAGCAATAATTGATTTTTCTCCCACATAAGCTGCTTCATGATAAGCATTTTTTCCATTTATATCCTGAATATTAGGATTTGCCCCGTAAGATAACAATAATTTTACAATATCTTTATTACAAATTCTTATACCATCCATAAGAATGGAAACGCCATCTGTATCACAGGAATTTGGATTTGCTCCCATTGAAAGAAGAAGCTGACACATCTCATATTTTCCAGAAACAACCGCTTCATTAAGAGCTGATTTTCCAGAACTGTTTTGAGAATTGATGTTTATTCCTAATTCTACAAGTTTTTTTACAGATTCAGGAGCATCCCAGCGAACAGCAATCTGGATTGCAGAATTTCCTAAATTATCACGAGATTGAATATCGGCACCACCATCAACAAGCTGCTGAATAATCTGAGGATTATTTGACTTTGCAGCATTAAACAAAGGAGTTTCTCCGTTTGCATTTCTGACTTTTATATCAGCACCTTTTGTAAGCAATGATTTTATAGCTTCAGCATACTGCCATTCTGCAGCATAATGTAAAGCTGTATTTCCACTACCATCTGTTTCTTTTATTGTTTTAGAAGTAATTAACCAGTCCTGTACTGCACCACCATTTTTCAATGCAAGTCTTAATGGAGAACTATTGTTTGTATTTGTAGAGAAAATATCAGCATCTTTTGATAAAAGCATTTCTCCCACTTTCTGTAAGTTTTTCTGGGCCGCAATATAAAGTGCAGAATTACCATCCCGGTTTCTGATATTGATATCACTTGTAAGGCTGATTATGTATGAAATTTTTGAAAATGGAGCATCCACAAGTAATGCTGTATGCAAAGGTGTATTTCCTTCAGAATCCTGTGTAGTAGCATTAGATTCATTA
This sequence comes from Spirochaetia bacterium, assembly GCA_022768685.1. Lineage (GTDB taxonomy): Bacteria > Spirochaetota > Spirochaetia > Treponematales > Treponemataceae > Treponema_D. The sequence goes on along the minus strand of JALEPQ010000190.1, from coordinate 5,691 downwards.
ATTACAGCTTCAAACATTTCTGTAGAAGCATTCATTGAAAGAGATAAAGGAGAATTTCCATTTGTATCTTTTGTATGAATATCTGCACCATTTGCAGTAAGAAGTTTTACAGTTTTTACATCTTGTTTTTGAACAGCAATTTCAAGAGGAGTTACACCTTCCTTATTTCTTACATTTACATCTGCGCCATTTTCAATCAGTTTTGCAAGGATAGAAGAATCTACGTTCATCATTGTTGCATTGTGAATAAGAGTATCTCCAAACATATCTTTCTGGTTAATATCAGCTTTGTGGGAAATCAACAGATCATATGTAGGAACAAGTCTTTCTTTTGGAACAATGAGCATAATTGGAGTTTTTCCAAGATTATCTTTTGCATTTACATTTGCACCATTTTTCAACAGAAGTTCTGCTATAGAAAGATTTCCATAACGTACAGCTTCATGTAAAGGTGTTGCCCCGGAACTATCCTGAGCTGATGCATCCGCCTTGTGTTTTAATAAATATTCAGCAATTGCTTCATGACCATAGATAGCTGCAAAATGTAAAGGAGATTGTCCATCATCAAATCTAAGACTTTCATTACGTGCCTGAATTGCATCCTGGAAGTATGAGAACTCAGTTTCAACTTCTTCTGCTCCACCAATAATCAGTGCAGCTGCAATTTCAACAGAATTTTCGTCAATCAGATTTTCAAAAGCAACGTCAAGAGGTGTTTTTTTATCATTTTCCTTTACATTAATTGGAATGCCTTTGTTAATACAGCTTTCAACACCTTTTAAATTCTGTGTACGTACAAAATAATGAACTATTGTCTGTCCATCAACATCCCTGATTTCACCAGCTTTTGTGGTAATAAAAAGATCATAATAAATATCACTGGAAGCAAGTGCTATATCTAAGGCAGTTTTATCTTCTGAATCTCTGTCAAAAAGAGTATTTGCATCCATTGAAGTAATTGCTTTTGCAGCATCTACAGCATTCTTTTTAACGGCAATTAATAATGGAGTATCTCCTTCATTATTCTTCAAAGCAGGATCAGCACCTTTTATCATGAAAAAAGTACATAAATCAGCATCATTACGTTTTGCAGCAAGATGAAGAACTGAGTTTCCGTCTTCATCAAGTTCATTAATATCAACTGATAACAAAAATTGACTTCTTGCTTCATCAACTCTGTTCTGTTTCATTAATTCAAGTGGACTTAATTTTTCTTCCTGCTTTGTAGAAGCACATCCTGTAATAAGCAGTGCCAATACATTAAGAGATACAAAAAGGATTTTTCTATTCATATTTTCCCCTCACGAAGTAAAAAATATTCTTCTATCTTCATATCGGGGATTTTTTATTTGTAGTTTAGGATTTTTGTGATTCAGATTTGTATAATTCCAGCATTTTTCTAAAAGCACTGTCTTCTTTTTTAAGCTCTTTTGAGCCTCTGGTAATTTTACAAAGGGACATTCCGAATTTTTTTGCAATATCTCTTTGTGTAGTACCCTTATCTATTTCTTTTACAAGAAGCCAGCGGGAAGCAAAATCTTTTCTTTCTGGAGGTGTAAAAAGACAATTAAAAAACTCAAGAAGAGCTTCTTCATTACCCATTTTATAAATCAGATGACAAAGTTCCTGTAAAGTTTCATCTACAGCTTCATCTGTAATTTCTGCGTTATTATTCATAGAAACAGTATAACATAAAAAAAACTGGTAGTCATCATTTTATTGTTTTTGATGCCCACCAGTTAAGACTGCTATTTTAAAAGTGACTCAACTTTCTTAGCAGCTTCATCAAGTTCAGGGATATTTAAACTTTCAACATCCCCTGCATCAACAGCTTTACTAGTTTCTTCTTCCATTGGAAGACGTGCCAGAACAGGAAGGTTAAAACTTTCTGCAATTTTATCAATATTGCTCTTACCAAAAACAGTAATATGCTCACCACAGTCAGGACACTTTACGTAAGACATATTTTCTACAATTCCAAGAATTGGAATATTCATCATATTTGCCATATTTACAGCTTTTTCTACAATTACACGAACAAGCTGCTGTGGAGAAGATACAATAATGATTCCATCCAATGGAAGAGACTGGAATACTGTAAGAGGGACATCACCTGTTCCAGGAGGCATATCAACAAACATAAAATCAACATCATGCCAAATTACATCTGTCCAGAACTGCTTTACTGCACCAGCAATTACCGGTCCGCGCCAGATTACAGGATCGTTTTCATTTTCAAGCAGAAAATTCATAGACATAAGCTGAATACCAGACTGTGTAACAACAGGATTTAATGCGTCTTCACCTTCTACAGCAGTTGCCCTTTCTTCTCCAACACCAAAACTTTCAGGAATGGAAGGACCTGTAATATCTGCATCAAGAATAGCGGATTTGAATCCATCTTTATTTACTCTACTTGCTAAAAGGCTTGTAACAAGAGATTTCCCAACACCACCTTTTCCACTAACAATACCAATTACCTTTTTAACGCTGCTTCCTTTGTGTAAATCTACATGAAAATCTCTTTTTTCACATTTTTCTCCACAAGAACTGCAATCATGAGAACATTCACCCATAAAAACCTCTTATCTTAATTAATGCTAACATAAATATAATAACGAATAGAAAAAAATTCAAAATAAAACGCAGGATTTTTTAAGCTAAAATGTAAGAGTTTTAATTTTGTAAATCAGTCTAAAAAAACCTGCATTATTTTCTATTTTATTGTTGTATTAATATTCATTTTCTTTGTATAATTATGCAAATTTTTCATATTTAAGGAATCGCGTATGACAGCACAATTCGTTGCTAAAATTATTGCGTTTGTTATTTATCTTGGAATGATGATTTTTGTCGGACTAAGAAAAGCAAGCAATAACAACAGTTCTTCTGACTTCTTTTTAGGTGGACGTCAGACAGGACCTTGGATTACAGCCCTTTCTGCAGAAGCTTCAGATTCTTCAGCATGGCTTTTAATGGGATTACCAGGATTATGTTATCTTGGTGGAGTTAAAGAAACATTCTGGACAGCTTTAGGTTTAATTATTGGTACTTATCTCAGCTGGCTTTTTGTTGCTAAACCTTTAAGAAAGTGTTCTATTTCCTTCGGAGATTCAATCACTATCCCAGAATTCCTTTCAAACAGATTCAAGGATAAATCACACTTACTATCAATCATTTCTGTAATTTTCATTGTATTATTCTTCACAATTTATACAGCATCAGGTTTTGTAGCTTGTGCAAAATTGTTCAACTCTGTATTTGGACTTCCTTATCATGCAGGTCTGGCTATTGGTCTTGTAGTAATTCTTTGTTACACAATTACCGGTGGATATTCTGCTGTATGTACAACAGACTTCATTCAGGGACTTTTGATTTTCATTGCATTTGTAATTTCTTCTCTTGTTGCTGTAATAGCACTTGGCGGACCATCAAATGCAGTTGAATCAGTAAAGAATTTCCAGGCTGATGCTTTAGCCGGCACTTTTGGAGAAGCTCTTAAAAACTCATTTACTGCAAACTCTACTTACAAAGGAATGAGCATTGTTTCAGCTCTTGCCTGGGGTCTTGGATACTTTGGTATGCCTCACATTATCGTCCGCTTTATGGGAATCCGTTCTAACTCAGAAGTAAAAAAAGCCCGCCGTATTGGTATCAGCTGGATGGTTATTTCGTACATTGGAACATTCATTATTGGTACTTTAGGTACAGCTTATCTTTTCAAGCACGGAACAATTCTTGGAACAGGAGGATTTACAGATATTGCAAATATTACTAATTTTGGTGATGCAGAAACTGTATTCTCCGCAACAATGCAAAACATGTATCCGGCATTTATTGCAGGAATCTTCCTTTGTGCTATTCTTGCCGCATCAATGTCTACTGCAGACTCTCAGCTCCTTGCAGCTTCTTCTGCTGTAAGTCAGGATATTTTCAAAGGATTAATAAAAAAAGATGCTGGAGAAAAAGAAGTCATGATTGTAAGCCGCTTTACAGTATTCTTAATTGCTTTAATTGCACTTTTACTTTCATTAAATCCTAATTCTTCAATCTTTGGACTTGTATCATTTGCCTGGTCAGGATTTGGTGGTACTTTTGGTCCATTAATTCTTCTTGCCCTTTACTGGAAAAGAACAACTGCTGCAGGTGCAATTGCAGGTCTTCTTTGCGGTGGTATTGTTGACGTTGTATGGCACTACTTACCAGCTTCAATTTCACCAATTTTCGGTCTTTACGAAATTGTACCTGCTTTTGTTACATGTTTAATTGTAACAGTAATTGTTTCTTTGTGTACAAAACAGGATCAGGATGTAGCTGCTAAATTTGATGAATTCAAAGCTATGGCTGACTAATATTTGATTTTATCAGTTATAAAAAATCTTTCTTAAAAATCTCCTTATTTAGTGATAAACTATTTAAGGAGATTTTTTATGTTGATAAAACTGTAACAGAATTTTCGCAGAACAGAAGATATAAAGCACTATGTTGTTCCCTTTACGCTAAAATTTGGAATTTCCTTTTATCAGCCAGATAAGAATAATGAAGACCTATCTATTAGCCAAAAATAAGTCTTAAAAAAAAATTAAGTTTATAAAATTCATGAAGCAGAATCTGTAAAAAAATGCCCCTGAAATTGAACAGACCACTGAAAAAGTCTGTTAAAGACTGAATTTACAAACACCATTTCCTTAGCTTTAATACAGTATGGTCAATGGAATCAAAATATTTTCTTACATCAAGTTTTAGAAAATATGTGGAATTTTTGCGCACTTGAAAGCGTAGCGGACCGCAGCGTGTGTTCCTTTGCGGAATGACTTTATACAAAATTATTTCGTTGGCTATTGATTTAGCCATTCTCATTCTGACAGCCCTTTCTTACATAAAAAATAGAAAGAGTTAAAAAGTAAAGCCGCCCATGCGTTCGCAATACATTGGACGGCTTTATACCACAATGTGGAGACGACCGACAGAATCGGGCATTTTTTCTTAATATACCACCAACTCGCTTTCTCGTCAAATCTATTGCAATTCACTCAGAATAAATAAAACTCAAATGCTTCTGAACAATAACCTATACAAAATAAAAGATATATACTACAATGATTTTTGGAAGTGCCTGAACTGGCGGTTGTCTCCCAAACTCTACCGGCAATTGCTGGAATTCAATTTTGGGAGGCTTTGCCTATGACTTGTGAATGTGTTATTGCTTTGGTAACTTGCGTTGCCACAATAATTACTACAGTTATAGCAGTACTCTCTTATCTGAAAGATAAAAAAGAGTAAAAATATAGCCGCCAAAGTTTGACCCACTAGTGGCGGCTATTCACCAAATGTGGAGATAACCCGATGTTCGGGCACTTCTTCCTTTCTTAATATACCACCAATAAGCCTTTTCGTCAAATCAATAAAGAATCAATACTGCATAAAAGTTTTATACTGCATTAAAATCCGATGGTAAAAATAGCACTACTACACAAAAATATAATATTTATGCTATATTGATTTTTGGAAGTGCCTGATTCTATGGTGGCGACTCCCGAACTCAACTGGTTTTGCCAGAATTTGATTTTAGGGAGGCTTTGCGGAATGACTTTATACGAAATTATTTCGTTGGCTATTGATTTAGCCATTCTCATTCTGACAGCCCTTTCTTACTTAAAAAAATAGAAAGAGTTAAAAAGTAAAGCCGCC
>JALEPQ010000198.1 GCA_022768685.1 Spirochaetia bacterium | reverse complement strand
CGCTACACGCTTTTTGTGGTATAGAAACTATTGAACTGCCGCTTCGCAGCAGCCACAAAAAGAGTGTTTTTGAACCACGCCCCGCTCCTTCGCACCAACATTACGGAAAAGCATTTATAATGCGTTTGCCCTGTTACAAATGCCCCATACAATGTACGTGAACCTAACTCAAAGAGTAGTTTTTTTCAAAAACTAAGTAATAGGCTTATTAAAAACAAGAAACTATTCTTTTTTTGATTTAAGCAATCTTAAACAGTTCATAACTGCCAGGAATGTTACACCTACATCTCCAAAAACAGCTACCCACATGTTTGAAATGCCTGCTGCAGAAAGAACTAGTATTAAACCTTTTACAGATAAAGATCCTATTAAATTTTCGTAAACAATTTTTAATGTTCGTCTACTGATTTTAATTCCCTGTACCAGCTGAGAAATCTTGTCTTCCATAACAATAATATCAGCGGCTTCAACTGCAGCGTCGCTACCCATAGCTCCCATTGCAATTCCTGCATCGGCTCTTGCAAGAACTGGAGCATCGTTGATTCCATCACCAGTGAATATTAAAGTGCCTTTTTTCTGCTTTCCGGTTCCAAGTTTTTCAATAAGTTCTTCAACTTTTGAAAGTTTATCTGCACTTAAAAGTTGACCGTAAGCTTCTGTTACCCCGATTTTTCTGGCAACTTCGTCTGCAGTTCTCTGATTATCTCCGGTAAGCATGACAATATTTTCTACACCCAATTTTTTCAAATCAGCTATTGCAGCTGCTGTATCTTCTTTAATTTCATCTGTAATGATGATATGGCCTGCATATTTTCCATTTAATGCCACATGTATAATTGTGCCGTCTTTATGTTCATCACATTCTTCAAAATCAATGCTGAACATTTCCATTAGTTTTGCATTTCCTGCAATGACTTCTTTTCCATCTACTGTAGCTTTTATACCTTTACTTGCAATTTCTTCTACATTTTCAAGCTTTACTGAATCACAACAGGTATCATGGTGGGCAAGTCTAAGAGAAGCTGAAATTGGGTGAGTAGAGAACATTTCTGTATGAGTTGCAATTGCAAGGAGTTCTTCTTCTGTAATTTCCTTTGATACTGCATGAATCTTAGAAACCACAAAATTTCCTTTTGTTAATGTTCCTGTTTTATCAAAAACTGCAGTTTTAGTTTTTCCCAGCGCTTCAAGGTAAGTAGATCCTTTTATTAAAATACCTTTTTTAGCAGCAGCTGTAATTCCACCACAGAAAGAAAGCGGAATAGAAATAACAAGTGCACAAGGACAGGAAACTACCAGGAACATTAATGCTCTTGAAAACCAGTTAGACCAGTTTGAAGACCATGCCCAATCACCTTTTGTAAGGCCTATGAATACAGAAGGTAAAAGTACAATTGCTAAAGCAGCTCCACATACAATTGGAGTGTAGACTTTTGCAAAACGTGATACAAACTGTTCTGATTTTGTTTTGTTCTGTGCTGCATTTTCTACAAGATCAATAATACGTGCCAATGCAGATTCTGAAGCTACATGTGTTGCTTTAATTTCAATAACACCCTGTTTGTTGATTGAACCTGAAAGGACTTCACATTCGGCACAAACTTTTCTAGGAACACTTTCACCAGTCAAGGCAGATGTATCTACAAAACTTTCTCCTGTTATGATAATTCCGTCTACAGGAATTCTGTCACCAGGTTTTACAACAATAATGTCATTAATTTTTACTTCTTCAGCAGATACCTCTACAAGCTCTTCACCTTTTTTTACATAAGCTTTATCAGGACGTAAAGATGAAATTTCTGCAATTGAATCCCTTGATTTATCTACTGCATAATCTTCAAGTTTTTCTCCAACTTGATATAAGAGCATAATTGCTGCAGCTTCAGGGTATTCTCCAATAGCTAGCGCACCAAGAGAAGATACAGACATTAAAAAAGCTTCATCAAGAAATTCACCATGGAAAATATTTTTTACGGCACTAATAAGAATGCTTTTTCCAGGAATTATATAAGCAACAAAAAGTAAAATTGCCATTACAAGTTTTATGATTGTTACATTTGAACCAGGAATATAGTTTCCTAAAACAGGAATCCAGATTGTTAAAGGAAGGTGTTCAGCTAAAAGGCCTAGAACAAAGAATACTGCACTTACAATCAGTGCTTTTACAGAAAGTTCTTTCTCATCATCTTCATCATGGGAATGTCCATGTGAATGTCCGCAATTGCAGCCTTTATGATGTTCATGGTGATGATGCTCGTCATGATTATGTTCATGAGGAGTCTGTCCCTCTTTATCAGATTCATGACAACAACAGCATGATTCTTTCAATTCTTCTTTTTCACTCATATTTTTTCTCCTAATAAAAAGTCAAGAAGATTGTTTCAACAATCGATTGACTTTTTTACGCTGTTCCGTAATGCAATGAGGAACAGCAGTTCAATACGACCAGTCAAGGCACGCTTCGCTCAAGGCCTTGACTCGCTCGTTTTCAGGGGTTGTATTAACCCCTGAATAAGTTTGCAACGCAAACTTTAGGTAATATGAAGCCGCGCTATTTTAGCGGTTTTATATTACATCTCCTATAAAAAGTTATTCATTGTTTGATTCTTCAGAAATATGTTCTAATCCACAATCTATGATTTCTTTTACATGTTCATCTGCAAGGGAATAATAAACAACCTTTCCCTGTCGTTTTGTTTTTACAAGGTTATTTTCACGTAAAACCTTTAATTGATGTGAAACTGCAGAAATGGTCATATTTAATATTGTTGCAATATCACATACACAAAGTTCAGATTTATCTAAGGCATATAAAATTTTTGTACGGGTTGTATCGCCGAAAATTTTATAAAAATCGGCTAAATCCTGAATTGTCTCATCAGTAAGAAACTGATTTTTAACAGCTTCAACTTTGTCTGCGTGAATTTCATCACAGTCGCAGATTGATTCGCTTTTTTTCATATCATTGTCCTTTTCAGTTGAATATATATTCAACTGTTATTAATATATTATTATCGTTTGAATATATATTCAAGTGAATTTTGCAGAAAAAATGCAAAAAAAAGTGGTCTTAAAACAGACCACTTAAATATTTCTAATTAAAATTATTTTTTCTTACCAAGATAAGCTTCACGGACTCTTTCGTTTGAAAGAACTTCTTCACCACTTCCTGAAAGAACTATGTTACCTGTTTCAATTACGTAAGCGTAATCTGCGGTTTTTAATGCCATATTTGCATTCTGTTCAATAAGAAGAACTGTTACACCTTTCTTGTTAATTTCTTTGATGATGTCAAAAATCTGCTGTACTACAAGAGGTGCAAGACCTAAGGAAGGTTCATCCAGCATCAAAACTTTAGGTCTACTCATTAATGCACGTCCAACCGCCAGCATCTGTTGTTCTCCTCCAGAAAGTGTTCCTGCAAACTGCCAGCTGCGTTCTTTTAGACGAGGGAATAATGAGTAAACCCATTCCATATCTCTTTTGATTGTTTCTTTATCATTACGCAGATAAGCACCAATTTTCAAGTTTTCTTCTACAGTTAAATCTGCAAATACGTGACGTCCTTCTGGTGAAAGGGCAATACCTTCTGCACATATTTTGTTGATTGGTAAGCCAATTAATTCTTTATTATCAAGTTTAATTGAACCTGATTCTGCTTTTACCAGTCCGCTGATTGTTCTAAGAGTTGTAGATTTTCCAGCTCCATTTGCACCAATCAATGTAACTATTTTTCCATCAGGAACATCAATGTTAATTCCCTGAAGGGCTTTAATTCCACCATAAGATACATGTAAATCTTTAATACATAACATAAACTATTCCTTTTTTTATTGTCACACGGATTATTCGCTGACGCTGCTCAGACTAACGTCTTCGCCTGTTTCCGAAATGTCAAAAACTGATATACGATCCCACTTTAGAGATTTGCAACCAAAATTAACAATTAAACCAATTTCACAATCAGATGCTTTTAAATAATTAATAACTTGAGATTTATGTTCCTTTTTAATTGCTGGTAATGCTTTCAATTCAACAACAATTTTATTAAAACAAAAAAAATCTGTATAATATCTTTTAGAAAGAATCTTTCCTTTATATAAAATTGAAAATTCTTTTTCCCTTTCGTATGGAATTCCCTGTAACTTAAATTCAGTTTCTAAAGCTTCTTGATATACAGCTTCTAAAAAACCGTTTCCAAGCTCTTTATGTACTTCCATACAAGCATTGATTATTCTTCCTGTTAATTCTCCATCTTTTAACATATTTTTCCTTGAGTCAACGTTAGTTGACTCGCGTTAGCAATTAATCCGTGTGACTATTTTTTATTCCTCTTCGCTTTCACCAAGGTAGGCGGCAATTACTTCTGGATTATTCTGAATTTCTTCTGGTGTACCACTGGCAATAAGTGCTCCAAAGTTCAGTACATAAATTCTGTCTGAAATATCCATTACCAGATCCATGTGATGTTCAATCATCAGAACAGTAAGATGGAAATCATCACGAATACGGCGAATAAAATCTGTTAATTCTGCAGTTTCCTGTGGGTTCATTCCGGCTGCAGGTTCATCTAAAAGAAGAAGACTTGGATTTGTAGCTAAAGCTCTGGCAATTTCCAGACGACGCTGTAATCCATAAGGTAAAGATGTACAAAGTTCATTTCTAACTTCATAAAGACCCAGAATCTTTAAAAGTTCATCAGTTTCCTGACGTTGTTTTTTTTCTTCTTTCCAATTCAAGCGGAAAGTAGCTGAAAAAACATTGCTTGTTCTTCTAAGATGTTTTGCAATAAGAACATTTGTAAATACAGTTTGAGTTTTCCATAGTCTGATATTCTGGAAAGTACGTGCAATTCCCAGTCTGGTAATTTTATCTGGAGTAGGTTCAAGATGTTTTTTGTATTTTCCTTTTTCAAGGCCGGCATACATTTTTTTCATTTTGCCATGTGGATAGTTTTCAACAATTTCATTGCCATTAAAGTAGACTGCACCATTTGTAGGGGCATAAACTCCAGTAACAACGTTAAATGCTGTAGTTTTTCCGGCTCCGTTAGGTCCAATTAAAGAAACTATTTCACCTTTATTAACATCCAGGGAAAGATTATTAACTGCTACAACGCCACCAAACTGCATTGTAACGTTTTCCATTTTTAAAACATTTTCTGCCATTATTTTGCCTCCTCTACAGGAGATTTTTTACTCTTTTTTTTGATTTTTTTAGGCAAGTTTTTAAAGAAATTTACTATTCTTCCAAGATTAAATTCTTTGTCGCCCATAATACCTTTCTGGTAGAACAATACAATCAGCATAATTACAACACTGAAAACAACTTTTCTGAATCCAGGACGTAAAATCTGGAAAGAAGTAAAATTCAGGTTTGCGTTATCTAAGAAACGTAACCACCATTCAGAACATGCGATGAACAGGAATGAAGAAATACAGCTTCCGGTTACCGAACCAATACCACCAATAACTACAATTAGAAGAATTTCGTATGTCATGGCAGATTTAAACTGACTTGCCTGAATAGTTGTCTGGAACATTGCTAAAAGGGCACCTGAAATTCCTGCAAAGAATGAACTTATTACAAAAGAAAGTCTTTTGTGATGAGCAAGATTAATTCCCATAGCTTCTGCTGCAACTTCATCATCACGGATTGCTTTAAATGCACGTCCATAAGTAGAGTTGATTAAAAGAACAATGATTGCAATACAAATTCCGCTTACAGCAAAATAGAAAGTAGTTGATTTGAAAACCGGATATTTACGAAGAAGATTTGATCCGTTTGTAATCACACCAAGTTTATCCCACTGGAAAATGGCACGGATAATTTCTGCAAAACCTAAAGTAGCAATTGCAAGATAATCTGATTTTAGTTTTAAAACAGGTAATCCAATCAGGTAAGCAAAAACTCCTGCAACAACACCTGCAAGAATCATGGCAACAAAAACTGGTAAAGTGAATTGAATAAGTCCACCGTTAAAATACTGATAAACCTGAGCTTTTGCACTTACTGGAATTGTAAAAATCGCATAAGTATATGCACCAAGCAGCATAAAACCGGCCTGTCCCAAACTAAACAAACCTGTAAAACCATTAAGTAAGTTCATAGAAACGGCAACTAATGCGTAAATAGCACCTTTTTTAAGAACTGTAAACAATATAGAAGTTCTTGGAAGAATTTTTTCCAGAACAATAAGAACAACAAACATAAGTGCCAGCAATCCAAAGCTGATAATCATATCTTTGTTGATTGTTTTCTTTTCTAAAGTATTTTCCATTTATAATCCTTTTTAATATTGAACACCAATCGCAATTACACTTTATCAGTTTGTTTTTCTCCAAACAAACCTGTTGGCATGAACATTAATACTATGATTAAGAGGACAAAAGTGAATGCATCACTGAAAGTTGTCCAGCCTAAACCCTTAATGATATTTTCACAAATACCAATTAAAAATGCACCAATAACGGCACCTGGTATAGAACCAATTCCACCAAATACAGCTGCTACAAAGGCTTTTAAGCCAGGCATACCACCAACAGTAGGAGTTACACCAGGATAATTTGAGAAGAACAAAATTGATCCAACAGCTGCAAGGAATGATCCTATGATAAAAGTCATGGAAATTACAGAGTCAATTTTAATTCCCATTAACTGCGCTGTTTCAAAATCTTTAGATACAGCTCTCATTGCCATACCTATTTTTGTGTGATTAATAAGCATTACAAGTGCTACTACCAGAATTATAGTCAAAAAAGGTGTAATTAAAGTTACTCTTTTTGTGATAGCTCCAAAAATTGTAACTGAATCACTTATCCAAGGGATTTTTGGATAAGATTTTAATAATCCACCTGTGATATACAGAGCAACATTCTGAATCAGATATGACATACCGATTGCAGAAATCATAATAGACATACGAGGTGCAGTTCTAAGAGGTTTATAAGCAACTCGTTCAATGGCAAAACCTAAAAGTACAGTTAAAATGATTGTAAAAGGAATAGAAATCCAAAGAGGCATAACAGTATAAGAATAAATCATTATTAAACCAGCAGCCATGAATACATCTCCATGGGCAAAGTTTATAAGTCTCAGGATACCATAAACCATTGTATACCCAATGGCGATTAGAGCGTATTGTCCGCCAGTTGAAATTCCGGCAAGAAGATACGGAAGATTGTTTTGAAAAAACTCCATTTTGTAATCCTTTTAGAATGAAAATAGTTAAAACTGATTTTTAAATTTTTATTAATTATAACTTAGATAGACATAAAAAAAAGTGTCAATGAATAAAAAAATAGATTGCCGCGTCGGTCTTCGCCCTCCTCGCAATGACAGTTTATTTTTCGTCATTGCATGCAAAACAATGTTAATTAAACTTCATGTCATTGCGAGCGAAGCGTGGCAATCCACTTTATGATAGATTTTTATAAACTTAGAATTTTACAGTCTGCTGAGCAACAAAGTTCCATTTACCAGTTTCTGTATTAACCTGCTTTACGTAAGCAACGTTACGAACAGCATCACCAGTTGCATCAAATGCAATTGCACCAGATACACCTGTGTATTTTACAGATGGAAGAACTTTCTTAACTTCTGCAGATTTTGTTGATCCTGCAGCCTTAAGAGCTTCAAGAGCTGTGTAGTAAGCATCAAATCCCATTGCAGAAACAGCAGCTATTTCATCATCACCACCATTGTTTGTTTTAGCTGTTGGATTTGAGTTCAAGTAGTTACGGAATCCATCAACGAATGAAACTACCTGAGGGTCAGAAGAACCTTCTACGAAGAATGTTGTTACGTAAACTTTTACGTTTGTTCCTTTTGCAGCAGCTAAAACAACGTTAGAATCCCATGTATCACCAGCTAACAATGGAAGTGTAAGTCCCTGAGTATTAGCCTGTTCAATGATTAAGGCAGCAGCTTCAATTGAAACTGGACTGAAGAAAACATCAGCACCAACTTTCTTTGCGTTTGAAACGTAAGCAGCAAAATCCGAAGTTCCGTCTGGGAATGTTTCTTCAACAACTTCTCCACCAAGAGCTTTGAATGCTTCAACAAAGTATTTTACAAGACCACCAGAGTAGTCATCACCAAGTTTAGAAAGACAATAAGCTTTTTTTGCACCAAAGTTATCTTTAGCAAAGTTAGCAAGTACTGTTCCCTGGAATGGATCTAAGAAACAGATACGGAAATAGTGATCGTTTCCAAGAGTAACCTGTGGGTTTGTACAAGTTACACCAATTGCAGGAACATCAGCTGCAGCAAAAGTATCAGATGCTGCAATAGAAACACCTGAACCATATGAACCGAGAACTACAGAAACGTTTTTAGAAATTAATTCAGAAGCAGCAGTTACAGCCTTATCGTTTGAAGATTCGTTATCAACGATTTCAAGCTGAACTTTGTATTCTTTTCCACCAATTGTTACTTTTGGAGTAACTGTGTTAGCATACTGAACACCAAGTGTTTCCTGTTTTCCGCCGGCACCGTTATCACCAGATGCAGGTTCATAAACACCAATTTTTACAACGGCTTCTTTTTCGCCGCCACATGACATAAATACTGTTGCACATAAAGCTGCAACAGCAAGAACTAATAGTGACTTTTTCATTAGTTTCTCCTGATATAAATACGAAAAAATATATATGGAAGATGATAACAAATATTTGGAAATTGCTCTATGTAAAATTTACAGAATTAAGGATGTTTCTATGAATAGTTTTCATATTAGAAATGCAAATTTAGAAGATTTACAAAATGATAATCTGATAAGAATTGCTTTTTTTAAGTCTGTTGCAACAGGAGAATAAGTTACTTTTGATAGTATCACTATCACTATTTGACTTTTTACAATGACTGTACGATAATGAATTAACTCGAAAATAATATTTATAGAGGGGGTAACTTTAATGTTATTTCAACTTTATGGTGCAAATGCAGGCACTCAGCTTATTGGCTGGGTACTTGTATTCGCCGCACTCGTTCTTATGAATGAAATCGGACGTAGAACTAAAGCTGGTGGAATCGCTCTTTTCATCGTATTACCTTTAGCTCTTACAGTTTACTTTATTGCTGTTGCAGTAGGTGCTGCTTCAGGTGCTGCCTGGGCAAAAAACAATCAGACATATTTATATATGAATGGTTGGTTCCACTATGCTAAGCTTTATGCTGCAGATATTGGATGTGTTGGTTTCATGATATTGAAATATAAATGGGGTAAACTTGGTAAATCTCACTGGTTCAAAGCTTATCCATTTGTAATCGTTGCTATCAACATCCTTATTGCTGTAGGTTCAGATTTCGAATCTGCAATCAAAGCTGGTTCACTTGCTGGTGGATGGTGGAAATCTACAGAAAACGTATGGTTATACGGTGGATGGTGGAACGTTGTTAACGGTATTGCTGGTATTTTAAACATCCTTTGTATGACAGGTTGGTTCGGAATCTATTCTTCTAAAGATAAGAACAAACAGGATATGCTCTGGCCTGATATGACTATCTGGTTCATCATTGCATACGATCTCTGGAACTTCCAGTATACTTATGCAAACCTTCCAACACATACCTGGTACTGTGGTGTTGCATTACTTTTGGCTCCAACATTTGCTGCAGCATTCTGGAACAAAGGTGGATGGATTCAGAACCGTGCAAACACATTGGCTCTCTGGTGTATGTTTGCTCAGGTATTCCCACTTTTCCAGATTTCTGGAAAATTCGCAACTCTTCCTTCACTCTATCAGGGTGCAACAGAAGCAGGAATCGATGCTTTTGCTATGACACAGATCAACACTGTAGAAGAACTTACAGCAGCTGGTATTACAGCAAATCCAAAAGCTCAGGCAGTTGTTGCAGTTATGGCACTTATTGCTAACGTTTGTGTTCTTGCTGCAATTGTTAAACGTTCAGTTAAGGCTAAGAAAAATCCTTATACAAATGAAATCTGGACAGGTACAAGAGACTTTGAAGAAGCTATGGCTCGTGCAGAATAGTTCCTTTAATTTTGTAAACCGCAAGTTGTTTCAACAACTGAGGATTTACAAAACGTTTGCACAAGCGAACACGTAAATAAAAAGAGTTTTTTGCAAAAAAACTCGAGACTTAAAATAGATGGCGAAATTTAAGCCATCTATTTTAAACGTTTGACTTTTTAGGGTTAAATTAAAAAACCGATGATTTTTCAGTCATCGGTTTTTTTTATAAATTAAGCATTTTTTGATTATTTTTTTCCAAGTAAAGTAAAATCCATAGCCTGATTACAAAATATAATTCCACTTCCAGCCTGAGAAAAACATTCCAGATTTCTAATTGCATTTACAATTGATTCTGCCTTTTCAGAAGGAACAAGAATCATGAGCATTTCTTTTTCAGGTACAATCTCCATTCCAAAGAATTTTGCATCACCTTCACGAGCTGTTCCTCTTGCTCCGATTATTGTTCCACCACCGGCACCAGCTTTTCTTGCGGCATCCATTGCATCTTCTGCATAACCTTTATTTACTATTACGTTTATCATCTGATATGAATTTTCCATATTTTCATCTCCATGGTTTAGATTGAAATCAACTTTTTGCATTTGACTGCCGGCTTTAATAAAATTATTTACACTTACAGTGCAGAGAACTCCAAAGTGAGCTTTTTTTGTAGCACAGGTAGTAATAATTGAGTTTAGAACTTTTTCTTTCTGTGGTTCATCAACAAGTATAAGAACGATATCCTTAGAAGTATCTCCTAAACCTAAAAGCTGAATAATTCCATTGGAAGCTGTGCCTCTTCCCATGATGATTGTCCCACCACCAGCACCGGCTTCCTTTGCAACATTGGTAAGTAGTTCTCCGCAGTCATGGGGTACAATACTAACAATCAGTTTATACATTTTTAATTACCTCCTTTTGGAGTTTTTTTCTTAAAGATAATTCCCATAAGCTGAATAGCTATTAACGGCATCATTGCAACCAGGGCAATTACACCAAAGGAATCTGAACCGTTTGAACCTGAACTTGAAGCTCCTATGGTAAAGGAAAGTACAAAAGTAGAAGTTAAAGGTCCTGAAGCAACTCCACCAGAATCAAAAGCAATTCCTGTAAAGGTCGCTGGTGAAAAAATCATTAAAAACAATGCTATAGCATAACCTGGAATAAGGATATACTTTAAATCAAATCCAAATACTGCTCTAAGCATTGATAATCCTATGGCAATTGCAGTTCCTGTTGAAAGGAAGATTAAAAGAACTTTACGTTTTATAGTACCGCCAGAGACGCTTTCAACTTGTTCACTTAAAACCCATACTGCAGGCTCTGCACAGACTATAATGGCTCCTAGTACAAGTCCGGTTACGATTAAGACTGCATACCAGATTCCACCTTTTGTGATGGCATTATTACCAAGAGCCTTTCCTAATTCAGCTCCTGCTTGTGAAAATCCTCCGTTTACACCAATAAGGAAAATGAATAAACCTATAAAAGCATAAACAAAACCAATCAAAAGCCTTACAACCTGACGCTTAGTCATATGAAGAAGTGTTATCTGAAAAATTATAAAAAGTCCGAACAGCGGTAAAATAGACATTAAAACTTCATGAAGCACTGTCCCGGTAATATAATGAAAAGGAAGTATAATTTTTTGCAGCAGATTACCATCTGTCTGGTTTGTTTTTTCAATGACTTCTGTAAATTCGGAAGAAAACCCATTTGCTCCAGTGGAATGTAAAATTATTGCATAAATTAGAACTGCCAGTACAGGCCCAACTGAGACAACTCCAGTTAAACCAAAAGAACTTCCACTGTCTGATTTTGCCCTAACAGAAGCTACACCAAGACCTAAAGCCATAATAAAAGGAACTGTCATTGGTCCTGTTGTAGCACCGCCTGAATCAAAGGCAATGCCTATAAAACTTTCTGGAGCAAAAAATACTAATGTAAAAAGAACAACATAACAGATTAAAAGAGTAATTTTTAAAGAAAAATTTAATACATTGCGAAGAAGACCTAACATAATGAACAGGCCAACTCCTGCTGCAATTGTAAAAGTGAGTACAATTTTATTTACATAACTAAAAACATCCTTTACCTGATCGCCAAAAACCTGAATGTCAGGTTCTGCAGCAGTTACAATAAAACCAATTACAAAAGCACAGAAAAGCAGCAAAGGAAGATTTTTCTTTTTGGTGAGTTCGGCACCACATCGTTCTCCCATAGGCTGTATTCCTAAATCTACACCAAGAAGAAAAATTGTAAGACCAATTATAAGTAGCAGCCCGCCTAAGAAAAAGCGGGCTAACATAATTTTGTCTAGTGGAACTACAGTTAATCCTAATACAAGTACAATGCCCATTATAGGAAGGACAGAAACTGCAGTTTCCTTAAATTTTGCAAATAGATTCACTTTCTCAAAATCCTTAAATCAAAATTAATTAATAAAAGCATTCCATCCTTTTTTTTCTATGCCTTCACACCATTTAGCAGCATATTTTTTAGCGGCTTCTAAATCATGGTCTTTATAATTTCCACATTCTTCAGCTGTAGTGGCAGGAATTGGTTTATCCCAGATACTTACTTTTTTTAATACATTCATAAGATGATTGCATACATATTCTTCATCATGGTCACCAAAAATAGTAAAATAAAATCCAGTACGGCAGCCCATTGGTGAAAGATCAATTACGCCTTCCATTTCATCACGGATATACTCTGCCATTAGATGTTCAAGAGTGTGAATTGCCCCAGTTGGCATAAATTCAACATTTGGCTGACAAAATCTGATATCAAATTTTGTAACAACATCGCCCTTTGGACCTTCTTTCTTTGAAGCAAGACGAACAAATGGTGCTGTAACTTTTGTGTGATCAAGATTAAAAGAATCTACATTATATTTTTTCATAATTTTTTTCCTTATGTTATATAGATTTAATTACTTCTAAGAGCATTGTACTACTCAAAACAGAAGCTTTTTCTTCATCATAAGTTGTTTCAACTGTATCATCTGCACAGTCAGACATACATCTTACAATTACAAATGGAATTTTATTTTTGTAACAAGTATGAGCAATTGCACAACCTTCCATTTCAACACACATTGGAGAAAAAGTTGAAACTATGAAGTTCTTTTTTTCACCACCAGCTATAAACTGGTCTCCACTGGCAATTAATCCCTTTGTAATTTTATGATCTTTTGAAAGAGAAGAATTATTAAATGCTGAAATTGCTGCGTCTGCCATTACTGGATCAGCTTCAAAAGTTTCTGGCATTCCTGGAACCTGTCCTATTTTATAACCAAAGAAAGTTGTATCAAAATCATGATAAACTGCGGATGTGGAAATTACAAAATCATACATATTTAATCCTTTTCCAGTAGCACCAGCAATTCCTGTGTTTATGATTTTTTCAACACTAAATTTTAAAATTAAAAGCTGTGTACAAAGTGCAGCATTAACTTTTCCAATGCCACACTGAATTACAACAACATCTTTCTGGAAAAGTTGCCCTTTGTAAAATTTAATTCCGTTATATTCAATAATATCTTTAGAAGTCATCTGCGCGTAAATGGCAGCAACTTCACTTTCCATAGCTCCAATAATACCAATCATATTAAATCTTCCTTAAAATTGAACACCGCAGGTTGTTTCAACAACCGAGGATGTGCAATTCGTTCGCCTGAGCGAACACGTAAATAAATAGAGTTTTTGCAAAAAAACTCGAGACTTAAAATAGATGGCGAAATTTAAGCCATCTATTTTAAACGTTCCTTAATTTTGTAAACCGGAAGTTGTTTCAACAACTGAGGATTTACAAAACGTTCGCCGTAGCGAACACGTATATAAAAAAGTTTTTCTAAAAACTTTAAATTAAATCAAACGACGGCATTTCGGCGTTTGATTTAAACGTTCCTTAAAATAAAATTGAACACCGCAGGTTGTTTCAACAATCGAGAATATATAATCAAATTAGAATTTATGCTTTTCGTTCATCTTCAGATTCATCTTTTATGTAGTGCTGAAGTACATCTTTTAAAAGTTTGTCCTGAAGATTAAATTTTATGATTACCCATCGGGCAATTGCTTTATAGATAAAAAATCCGCCTACAATTCCTGCTAAGAAAATTACCAGAGTAAGGACCATAAAAATTGTCTGACCAACGGCATTTTCCCCTGCATGAAAAACTCTGAATAAAAGCAAAGCTGTAAGTATAAAAAGTACAAGAAAGATTGCAATTGAAACAAGTATTTCTACAATAGTGCCAAATAACATAAAGCGATGAGAATTTTTCTGCTTATTGCGCCAGTCAACTGCAGCCTGTTTTTTTTCGGCAGCCTTTTTTTCTTCTAATTCTCTTTCCAGTTTTTCAGCTGCGTCTTCCTGTGAAAAATCTTTATTCTCCATCTTTTTCTGCTTCCTTTTTAGCTTTTTCGCTTTTTGAGATTGTAATTAAAAATGAAATTAACAGCATGATACCACATACAACAACAGCGGCATCTGCAACGTTGAAAGTTGGCCATCGTTCCATTCCAAATATTCCAAAGAATTTTACATCAATAAAATCAACAACTCCTTCAGGACGGAAAATACGGTCAATCAGATTTCCTAATCCACCACCAATAATTCCCATAATTCCCCAGCGCTGTAATTTTGTGAATTCATTATTTCTGAAGTAAACTGCAAGTACAAGGCCAATAACAATAAGTGGCATTAAAGAAAAGAAAATTGAACGTGCTGTATCAGACCAGGAAGCTCCAAAACTGAATGCAACACCTGTATTTACAACATGAACAATTCTTATAAAATCACCAAAAAGCTGACAGCCAATTGTGTAAAGAGGAATTGTATGCACAATAATTGCTTTTGTAATTTGATCTAATGCTACAACTGCAACTGCAAGAATAATAGGTAATAATTTGTTTTTTGCGTCTTTCATAATATAAATATACCGTTTTTTTCCCTATATGTGTATAAATTTAAAGCAGGGCAAACGCATTATAAACAAAAATCCGATTTTTTGGCTCCCAGTCACGGTTGCGTGATTCAAAACCGCGTAATAATGCGCTACACGCTTTTTGTGGTATAGAAACTATTGAACTGCCGCTTCGCAGCAGCCACAAAAAGAGTGTTTTTGAACCACGCCCCGCTCCTTCGCGCTAACATTACGGAAAAGCGTTTATAATGCGGAAGCCCTGTTGCACTATTCATCTTAACTCGAGTTTTTCACAAAACTCTTTTAATTTACGTGTTCGCTTGTGCGAACGTTTTGTAAATCCTCAGTTGTTGATACAACTTGCGGTTTACAAAATTAAAGGACATCCATCAGTTGTATTATAATATGCCCAAAGATATTGAGGATTTTCTATTTCATCTGCACTGGCAAAAGAGCCTATCCAGACAATACTGGTGTGTTCCGACTCTGATTGAATATATTTTGTTACTTCTGTTTTGCAGCTTACACAAAATAATATACAGATAAAAAAAATGCACAACTTTTTTAATTCTTTAATCATTATTTTAGTCTCCATCTACGGTAAGTCATCAACAATTATGGATGAGTCCATGATGTTATTGCATAATTATACGAATTATCATAATGAGGGTAATCTTCTGTGTAAACAGTAACAGAAATATTAACAAAATTCCCACATTTATCTTGTGCTGAAAAATGATGGACAGTTCCATTCGCAGAACCATCCAATGTTATAGTGCTTCCATTTTCGTAAGGCGTAGAAAGGCTTGCACATGTTTGAGCATTACTGTAATAATCTATTGAATTATTTGAAGAGTATGCACTTGTCCAATTCGGATTCAATCCTGATTCCAAATCTTCAAATGTTAAAGCAAAACTTGCTTGAGTAAGATTACTACCTTTTTTCATATAAACACCAAAAGATGAATAATCATTATTATTCAGACATCTCACTCTTATGTTAGTATTATCCATCGATACCAACTTCTGTACACGAGGCTTTATTCCATCTACTGGATACTCACTATTAGTAACAGTTTTGCGTCCCACATTACCTAACTGGTCTGTAACTGTTATTGTAAGTCCCTGAGCTGTTAAAGAAGCTGCAGTATATGCCCACTTATCTGCATTTGTAAGAGTACCACTCACAACTCCACTTGGAATTTTGTTGAAACTCTGACCTGTAAGAGTTATTCCATTTTCTTTTATACCGCACCCCGTTTCTGTTATCTTAAAAATAATAGAAGCTGTTCCAGAAGCCCAATTTGTATTTACACCATCGGTTACTCTTAAATTAACATTTTTCTGATAAAGTTGACCATAATCTGAAAGTTGTGTAGTTCCATCCGATATACCATATTTGTCATCAACAGTTGAAGAACCGACCCTATGCAACGTTAAATGATAAGGTACAATATTTACAATTTCGATTGTAGGAGCAGTTGTATCTTCGCTTAATGAAAATGTTACAGTTTTTTGATTTCCGATTATATCATAAGTTGTAAACTCATAAGTACCTGTAGAACTTAATTCTATAGTATCATCATAAACCCAATATAAAACAGAATCTTTTGTATATTTACATTTACTAAAACCAATTCCATTATTAGTTCCATCTTCATCTGCAAAATCCTTAAAAGATACATAAACAGGGGCATTAGTAAGGTTTCGTGCATAATAATTACCGTTTTCATTCTTTTTTGCATTGTCAGAAACTTTAATTTCTGGTCCCACTTCATCTGTATTAACAGTAATATAAAAAGTTGAATAATTACCTAATATATCGTATATCCTGTATTTATCGCCATTACATGCATTATAAATATAATCATAATAGGAACCAGAGTAATAATATTTTTTATTTCCAAAAGTTGGGCCATGGTTTCCATTTGCTGTAATACAGTAAGCATAATTGTAAATGGTTCGAAAACCACTAGAATATCCAGTTCCCTTAAGTTCATTATTATCGTTAATAGCCGATGCTATGCTTCCATATGGAAGTGGATTATCATTGGAGGTATTATTTCTTATTACTAAATTTATATCATAAGCATTTTCTTCACCTTCATGAGTTTTATATGTAATTTTAGTAGTTCCCCCAAAATAGTCCTTAGGTGTAGGTGGAAGAGTATCAAGACAGATGCTTGTGGTTGCAGAAGAAGAACATAAATTATTTGAAACAGTTAAATTTAAAACATTTGCAGAAGCTATTCGGTCACTATAATTGCATTGTTTAAATTTTTCTTTATCCATCTTACTTTGTACTTCGCAATAAATAACCCCTTCTATTGTGTTTTTGGGAATATCAAGATAATTTTTTGTACCTTCAGAACTATTATTTAACAGAAGCGTATAAGTTCTTGAATATTCAGAATTTTCTTCTGTTGCTTTATAGACTGCATAAGATAGAACTTTAATAGAATCATCAAATACTATACCATTTTCCCCAAAATAAGCATTTGGGTCTGCACTTGATGATTTTGCGTAAAACGCAAAAGTTATATCACCATTAGTTAAACCGCTAAGGTTTTTAAATGTAAACTTACATGTTGATGCGTCGACTTTTTGTCCATTAGCACCAGCGTATAATGTCAATGTTTCTGAATCACTATCATTTCCTTCAGAAGTATCCCAGACTTTTAAACCATAAATAACAGGAGAATACATAGTTTTACTCTTAACAAACAAAGTTTTATCTCTTAAATTTCCTGCATTATCAGAAACTGTAAACACATAAGTTTTATTAATGTCAACTGTTAACTCATCATTCCAGTCAGCAGCCACATCATCAACTGTTACAGTCTTATATGCAACACCGCTCAATGAATCAGTAATTTCAATTTTAATTCGTTGTTCAACGTCTGTATAAATACTTACAGCATCCCCTTCGTCTGAAATAACTGCATCTTCACTGTCACAAGTAAATTTTACTACAGGTGCAGTTATATCTACATAAACCGGCTGACTTAAGAGGCACTCACCGGCGCTTTCGTTTCCTAAATCATCTTTAAAATAAAACCATGGATAATAGGTTTGTGTAGTACTCAAATCTGAAATAGTAAGAGTTACCCCAGAATCCGAATTTGCATTGCAATATTCAGAAGAAACGGAGTGAGTATCTTCTGTAGAAGAGGTTGAAAAACTAATCTTCCAGTCAACAGTTTTACTTGCTGTCTGCAAAGAGTTTCCCTTTACACTGAAAAGTCCTTCATCAACAATTGTTTTCTTAGGAACAAAAGTGATTTCTTCTTTTCCAGTTTTTGCATAAAGCCCATTTACTGTACCTTGTGTAATTAATAATCCGCCACTTACAGCGATATTACTTTCGTTTGTTTTTAAGCTTGGCGGAGTTGTATCCCGTACAAAATAATAAGTAGCAGGGACTTCACTATAATTTTCAAGTGCATCAACTGCTGTAAGCGTTATCTGATAAATACCATCAGTTGAATATTTTGTAAAAAGTTCATCTAATAAAATAACTTTGTTTTCAACTCCACTCTCATCGCCGTCAATTTCTGTGGTCACTTCAAAGTCATTTTTAGAAAAACCTAATATATCATTCCATTCTCCATTTTTATTAAAGAACTGTGTTGCCGTTGCAAGAACTGTACCATTTGGAAGTTTAGCACCTTTATCCGCATACATAAGACGTTGAATAACTTCGTAGCGTAAAATCCCACTTTCTCCGGTTAACTCATCATTTGCTTCAATACTAACTTTAAATGAATCATAATCAGAGGAAAAACGATTATTTTCATAAACCTGCCAATCTTTAAAGTTTGCAGTTTCTAAAATTTTTTCTTGTGACTGATTTTTTACTGCTAAAGAAGATGAAGTAATTACAGGTCCCTGAATATCTCCTGTAGAACCGGTACTAAAGGTCCAGCTATATGGATTATCCATTATTGCAGAGCCTTCTGTAAAATCTGAAGCAATATTAGCTCCAAGTTCTACGAATATATATGATGCTGCTGGAAGCCATTTACTAGTATCTGTTTTATTTTTAAAAGGAATTACAATCTGAGTTCCATTTTTCTTAAGAGTTGTTTTTTCTGCATCAAAATAATCTGTTATATCTCCAGTTAAATCTGCACCACCTTCTTCATCACTTTTAGAATATGTGACTTTAAAATTTTTAAATCCTTGGATTTTACCATTACTGTCGGTATTTAAAATAGACTGCAAATCCATTTTTTTATTAAAGGTGATTTTTATAGGAGTTGTCATGCTTATATTTTTTTCAGAAATAAGAGGTTCTGTGAGCAAAACACTTGGTTTACTTGCGCAGACAGGAATAAGTATTAAATTATCTATTTTTTGCTTGATAGTTACAGAACATTTTAGACTTTTTCCAGGGCCTTTGCCTTCATCATCAGAAAATTCAACATATTCGCTGGAAAGAGGTTTATCTGCAAGAGATTTAAAATTAGAATAAGCCTGCCAGCCAGTAAAATTATAAGCTTGGTCAACAGCAAAATTTACTACAAAAGGATAACCAATTTTAACAGTAACTGGGCTTCCTGTTGTTACATGTCCATAAAGCATACTTTCTGGGCTTACTGTTACGGTAATACTTTCAGCATTTGCGTATTTAATTTCTTCTTCAAGGTTGTTTTGAATGTCACTGCCAGTTAAAAAATTCTTACAAGATAAAAAACAAAAAAGTAATGATGTTGAAAAAATTGATAATAAAAGTTTTGTGTTAATAGAACTTTTTATAAATTTTTTTGATACTACTTTGTACATAACTTCTCCTGATTTTAATAATAACATAATTTTAAATTTATTTCATGTTTATTTAACTCAGGGCAAACACTCAGGGCTTCCGCATTATAAATGCTTTTCCGTAATGTTGGTGCGAAGGAACGGTGCGTGGTTCAAAAACACTCTTTTTGTGGCTGCTGCGAAGCGGCAGTTCAATAGTTTCTATACCACAAAAAGCGTGTAGCGCATTATTGCGCGGTTTT
>JALEPQ010000137.1 GCA_022768685.1 Spirochaetia bacterium | reverse complement strand
CAATTCGTTCGCCTGAGCGAACACGTATATAAAAAAGTTTTTCTAAAAACTTTAAATTAAATCAAACGACGGCATTTCGGCGTTTGATTTAAACGTTCCTTAATTTTGTAAACCGCAAGTTGTTTCAACAACTGAGGATTTACAAAACGTTCGCCGTAGCGAACACGTATATAAAAAAGTTTTTCTAAAAACTTTAAACTAAATCAAACGACGGCATTTCGGCGTTTGATTTAAACGTTCCAGCGGGGACAGTCCCCTAAATTAAAATATTTACCACCAGCACTTCTAGTCGGGCGCCTTACACAGAAGTTGACCTAAAAAATTGCCCCGTGCAATTTTTTTTAACGGTCTCCGGTTTAACACCGCGCGCTCTGGCCGGCGCGCTTACACATTATTTAGCAGCATCAACAACAGCTGCAGCACTGTTTACATCTGTAATGATATCTTCACCATCCCAGATACCACCATAACAAGAACCCATAGCATTCCAGTATGCAGTCATCTGTGGAATTGTTGGCATTGGAACAGCATATTTTGTCTGTTCAAGAATACCATTGCTTAATGGATCATTTGTTGTAATGTCATTACGTGGTGGAATTTGTTTTGTGATTTCAAAACGTTTTTCAAGATTAGCTTTTGTTGTAAGGAATGCAGCAAATTCCTGAGCAATTTCTTTATTTTCAGAATATTCAGAAACAAATGCTAAACGAACGCCAGAAAAAGAAGTTGCAGGCTGAGTTTTTCCTGGGAAAGCAGGAAGAGTTGTAATACCAAAGTTAATTCCCAATTTTTTAAATTCTTCAGTCTTCCATGGACCTGTAATGATCATAGCTGCTTTTCCCTGTGTGAAACATGAATTAGCAAAGTCACCTGTCATATCTGCAGAAGGAACATCAAGAATCTGTGAACGAAGTCCCTGGAAAAATTTTAAACCTTCAATAGCTTCTTTTGAATTAATGTTGTGCTGATGGCGATCATCTCCATTTGGTCCAAAAAGTCTCTTTCCAAATGAACCAGAGAACATATAATCGTAGTAAGAATCTCCAACCGGCCAAACTAAAGCATATTTATTAATAGAAGAATCATTAAATGTTTTTGCAAATGCAATTACATCATCCCATGTTTTTGGAGCTTCTGGCATTAAATCTTTGTTATAGAACAAAGCATAAGTTTCAATTCCAAGTGGATATCCGTATGTTTTTCCGCCAAATACAGCTGCAGTTTTCGCAGCATCAATAAAATCATTTAAATAAGCTGAATCTGTATTTTCTGCAACATGACCACCAGCAACTAAAGCACTGATATGATCATGAGGTGCAACAAATACATCAGCACCTACTCCAGCTGGTCCGTCCAATTCAATTTTTGCACGAGCATCTGTAGATTCTACGTGTTCATATTCAATTCTTACACCTTTATGTGTTTTCATAAATTCTTTAGCAGCCCACATAATGTAAGTTTTAGCTGAATCATCTGATTCCCATACTTTAATAGTTTTTCCAGATGAACCTCTTGAACCAGAACGACCTTTTGTTCTTGACTGTGCAACCAGGCCAGAAGAAACAATCATTGTAAGTGCAGCAATGGCACAAACTGTTTTTTTCATTTTTTTATCCTCCAAAAAACTTTTATTTTTCTTCATATTAAAAATTATTCCAACCAGAACCGAACACCCTAAACGATTCCAGTCAGAATAATTTATTTCTTATTTAACGTGAATTACAGTTGCGGTAAGTGGTTCAAGACCTAACTTTTTACCAACAATCTTAACTCCCTTTGGCGCAGAAATTTTTTCTGTACCAGCTGACTGACGATCAACTAAAATTTCTGCATTTTTCATATTAATGTCTGTTTTGATAACAGCATTTTTTGTTCCTGCATTTACAGCTACAATCCATTCTCCATCATCATTGTGGATTACATACGCAAATACCAATCCTTTATCTTCAGTTGGAATAAGTTCTGCACATTGTTTGATTTTATCTTTATTTCCAAGTCTGAAAGCAGTTGTACTTTTTCTGAGAGCAATCAATCCTTCTGTAAAATCATAAAGATTCTGATAGTCATCATCTAAAGTCCATACAATCTGATTTATATTGTCACTTGAGTCATAACTGTTACGAACAAACTTTCCAACAGTTTCATTCTTCGAAAGAAGTACATTTGGCTTTGTTCTACCACGTTCCTGACCACCATGAAGAAAAGCAATTCCCTGTGAAGTAAGAACAATTGTATTTCCAAGTTTTATACGGCTGATTATTTCTGCCTTTTCTGCAGGGTTACTTTCATTTAACATTGCATTGTGAGCAACACAGTCATGGAGAGTAAGACCATCATGACAAGTTGTGTACTGAACATTATCACCAGGATCATCTGTTCCATAAGATTTTGGATTTCCCATTACAGAACGGAATAAATCTGCCATATTTGTGTCTTTACCAGTTATTAAACCAGTTCCACTTTCATTAAATCCACCAGCTTTAATTGCATCACGGAAATCATCATTGAAACAGGCAACAGAATCAGTTTTTCTCATATAACCCTGATCCATTCCCACAGTACCTGCTGCTCCGTTGTACATTTTCCAGCCTTCACCTTCAAAAAGAACATCAGGATTTATTTTTTTACATTCTTCGTATGATTTAAGGACACATTCGGCTTCCATAAGTCCCATCAAATCAAAGCGGAACCCGTCAACCTTGTAATTTTCAACCCAATACTTTGTAGAATCTTCTACAATTTTTGCCATCATTACACGTTCTGTAGCAGTATCATTTCCACAACCAGAATTACTTTTGAATTTACCATTTGCATCAGTTCTAAAATAATAACCAGGAACAATAGGTTCAAGGAATTGTGTACCAACCATGTGATTGTAAACTACATCTAGTAAAACCCCTATTCCAGCTTTATGACATTCATTTACTAATTCTCTAAGTTCACGAACACGACAGTAAGGATCTGATGCATCAGTAGCAAACCAACCTTCTGGAGTAAAGTAATTGTGAGGATCATAACCCCAGTTATAATTGCTGTTATTTACTACACCACGGTCATCATAAGATTTATCAGTTTCATCATTGTAGTAAAAGTTCAAAACTGGCTGCAGCTGAACATGTGTAATACCAAGTTTTTTCAAGTATGGAATCTTTTCTATGAATGCTTTATAAGTTCCTGGAACAGAAGAAACACTGGAATCGTTTCCAATTGTAAAATCACGAACTGAAATCTCGTAGATTACGGCATCCTCCCGCTGAGCAAGTTTTACGAAAGGAGCATTCATTCCACCTTCTGGCATTGCTTTTGAAGAAGTCAAATCAACAATTGCTCCACGTCCACTTGTTCCATCATTATGATAAGCAGCCATTGATTTTGCATAAGGATCCAAAACAGTATTTGTTCCCATAGAATTTGTTACAGTGTAGTCATAGAAGAAACCATCTGCATCAACTTTATTGAAAGTTCCTGTCCACAATCCAGTTTTTTCATTTTTTGTAAGTGGAACAGTAAAATCAGGAGATTTAGCATTATCAGCTTTGTAAAGATTTGCTGTTACTTTTGAAGAAGTAGGTGCCCAAAGATTAAATACTACTGAACCTTTTTTATATTCTGCTCCAAGAACTACATCTTTTTCAGGAACTGTTTTTTCAGCAAGTTCAATTGCAAGTTTCTGACTGTTTACTTTTGCATTACCCATAAAAACAGGATTTGAAACTACAATTTCTTCACTGATATTTACATCTTCAGCAAGAGTAATTGTAATTTTATCAGTCATATTGTCAGCAGCATTAGCAGAAACTGTATTTTTTACACTGGCAATTTTGTAAGATTTTCCTGAAGTTGTTTTTACAGAAAAACCAGAAGCTCCACCATCTGTATCAATTGCATAAGCACCAGAAAGAACCATATTTATAGACTTTGTAGAAACTAGTTCTGCAGTTTTAAAAGAAGGTTTATAAGCTGTTGCGGCAAAAGTTTCCTGATTTCCAGAGATAATTGCTACTTTTTTAGAAGCTCCAATATTCCATTCACGATCATCATTACCGTCTTTTACCCAGCCATCATCCTGACGAACAATCAAACCTACAGTTCCATCTGCTGAAACAGGTTTGTTACCACCTGTAGAAGAACCGTCAAGCTTAAAACGCATATAGCCAACACCATCTGTAACTTCCCATTTTTGAGAGTATTCCCACATAGCGTTTCCATCACCACCTGGAAGAGCCCAAATCCATAAGCCCCATGGTTCATAGTCACCGTCGGAACGAAGATAATAAACTACAAGTTCATCATCAGCCGGATTAATTTTTGAATCTACAGCAAGAACTTTCTTTAATTCAGCAGGAGCAGCATCTTCATAAGTTCCTGGAATTCCACTTTTTGCACAAACAGCTGAAGTAACCATTAAGGCACTTACAAATCCACATATTAATTTTTTATTTAACTTTTTCACTTAATACCTCAAAATTGTAAAACTTAATTTTTCTTGAAGTGAAATTCTTAATCTTCCAAAAAATTCGGGGTGTAGAGCGTTACACACTGCGCCCCGAAAAAAGAAATAACGAAAAAGGAGGTTAAGCATTACTTCTAATATTATTATCTGTTTCAAACATATAGCCGTCAAGAAAAATTGTTACTTTTTTTATATTTTGTCACTTTAATTACATTTTTTTTCTAAAAAATGACACTTTTATCATATTTTAGAATTTTCAAAAGTAAACCACAAAAAAAATGATTCATACTTTCGTACTAATTTTAAATAGGGACAGACCTCTAGCAATTCATAATTCGAAATTGTTGTCATTGCGAGCGTAGCGCGGCAATCCAGCGTTAGCGCACTAAGGGGTCTGTCCCCTTTGTTATGGTTAGGGGTCTGTCCCCTTTGTTATGAAAATCTCTTATTTCAAAATTACAAAGGATTTTGCACCAACACTTGAAGGCACACTACTTTCAGCTGGAGTTCCGGAACTTACATCAATGCAGGTTGTGTATTCACCAGAAATGTCGTAAGAACTATCTGTTGCATTAAAGAAAACTGTAAAATCTCCAGTTGTGTATTTTGTAACACCCTCACTAACTTTAGTTGCCGAAGCAGATGTATTCTTTCCAAATGCTTCAGGATATTTTTTCCTTAAAGCAATCAGCCCTTTGTAAGTGTTATAAACATCAGAATAAGTCTTTTTAAAATCTAAAGAAATCTGATTTATATCATCACTAGAAGAATAGCTGTTTTCATCACCCTTTTTTGTACGTAAGAATTCCTGGCCACCATTCAGGAAAGGAGTCCCCTGAGAAAGAATTACGTAAGCTGCAGCAAGTTTATCTTCATTTTTAAGTTTTTCCTGATTATCAGAACTGAAACTGCTATATGCTTTCCATCCAGATTTACTTGTTCCGTTATTCATAGAAATGGAAAGTTTATCAAATAAAGTATAATTATCGTGACATTCAGCATAATGAATGGAAAGTTCAGGTTTTCCTGTATTATTTCTAGT
>JALEPQ010000206.1 GCA_022768685.1 Spirochaetia bacterium | reverse complement strand
CATATGTAAGAAAATCTTTTTCTTCTTTTGTTACGCGAATCTGAAATTTTAATGGTGAACCAAATTTTTGTTTTCTTCCGGCATTTTCTCTTGCTCCACCATGTCCGAATTTCTTTTCATAAGAAGTAAGACCAGATACTTTCATGTACTCTTTTTCAGAGATGATTTTTTCGTCTGGAGAAACTTCTGATTCTAATTTCTTAAAAACATAACCTTCCGAATCTTTTACAAAAACATAATCCATATCAGACCTCCTTTAATCTTTTCTTTGCAAGTTTTATCTTTTCCTTTGGAGTTTTCTGTGTTTTCTTTACGAAAACAACTCAAACCACAATAATTTTCCCGGCCTTGTATTTGAAAAGCGAGCGAAGCTCATTTGTTTTTATCTCAAAAATATCTTTCTGTAACGGTTTTACACGGACTAATTCGATACCTTGAGTTTCAATCTTTGCATATTCATCACTAAGCAGTTTCTGCTGAGATTCTTCCAAGTTTTTTATCTCTGCTTCTGCTTGCGGCAATTTTTCAACTTTGAACTTCATAAGTATATAATAAGAAGATATTTTGAAATTGTCAACATTTTCAAAAGGATATAAAAAAATCGGGCTTGCCCCTGCCTATAATCGAAGAGCCGTTAAGAAAAATGCGATAGCATTTTTTAGGCTCATCGAAATAATGGCTCGGAACAATTGATTGTTCCGCTGTCGGCTACGAACCTTTGAAAATCATTAAGACCCCAGTCTTATCATGCTAAGATAGATAAGTCCATCAGGGCACAATATCCTAATCAATTCAAAAGGGGGACCTTAAAGAGATTCTATAAGAACCAGCATCAATTTTACATTGGTATCGACCTTCACGCAAGAACGATGTATATCTGTTTTAAGAATTTTAGGTTAAATAAAAAAAAACAGCAGCAGAAAGATAAATCTTTCTCCCCGCTC
Source organism: Spirochaetia bacterium (assembly GCA_022768685.1). Classification (GTDB taxonomy): domain Bacteria; phylum Spirochaetota; class Spirochaetia; order Treponematales; family Treponemataceae; genus Treponema_D. The sequence goes on along the minus strand of JALEPQ010000206.1, from coordinate 142 downwards.
ATTTGTCGGAAGATGCTAAAAAATGCTAGCCGCATTTTTCTTAACGCATCTTACGATAAGAGCGTCTACTATCCTGCGTTCACTTCGTTCACTACCTAGTTTTGCTGTGCAAAACTAGCGCTTACTGTGAACTTTACCGCTG
>JALEPQ010000131.1 GCA_022768685.1 Spirochaetia bacterium | reverse complement strand
AGAATAAAATATGAGTATAGAATATTTACTTTTTGATTTAGACAATACACTTTACCCTGCCACCTCAGCTATGGATGCTGGAATTACAAAACGAATGTTAGAATGTGTTGCTTCATTTTTTAATTGTGATTTTGAAACAGCTGCAAAAATCCGCTCAGAACGATACAAAAGTTATTCTACCACATTAGAATGGCTTAGATCGGAAGGATTTACTGACATTGATGGATTTATGGCCCATGTTCATCCAGATAATGAAACTGATGAACTTGCACCACAACCAGAATTACGTGAATTTCTTTTATCTATCAACCTGCCAAAATCAATTCTTACAAATGCACCAAAAATCCATGCCCAACGTGTTTTAAAACATTTCAATATAGAAGATTGTTTTGAAAGTGTTACAGACATAAAAGATGCAGATTATTGCGGAAAACCATATCCTCAGGCATTTGAAGCAGCACTAAAAAAAACAGGTTCATCTGTAAAAAACACATTATTTTTAGATGATATGATGAAATACACTGACGGATGGAATGCTCTTGGCGGAACAGCCTGTCTTGTTGGTGAAAAAAACGGCACTCCACTAAATCCAGATTCCAAAATCTATGATTTGATGCCTGGAATTCCAGGTGGAAAAACCCATCACATAAATACAATTTATCAGCTTCCAGAATTGCTGAAAACATTATAAAAAGGAAAAAAAATGAAAAAAATTTTATGCATCTGCTTTAGTCCAACACTTCAAAAAACAATCTCCTTTGAAAATCTTCAGCTTGCAAAAGTGAACAGATCAAAAAAATATATTGTAGATGCTTCTGGAAAAGCTCTGAATTCTGCGAGAATACTAAATCAGCTTGAAAATGGCTGCGTAAAAACAATCTGTCCCTTAGGAAAAGAAAATGCCTCTTTTTTTGCAGAACTGGCAGAAAAAGATAACCTGAATCTTAGTTATGTGGAACTACCAGGATTTACAAGAGAATGCTGCACTCTTTTAGACAGAATTAACAACACAACAACGGAACTTGTAATAAGTGAACCAGCAGAAAATCTGGGGCTTCCTGAAAATTTTAAAGCACCAGAAAAAGAACTTCTAGATCTCATAAAAAAAACAATACTGGAAGTTGATGGAGTTTTGCTTTCAGGAAGTCGTCCAGCAATCTGGAGCAATAAAATTTATCCGGAAATCTGTAAGTATGCAGAAGAAAACAAAAAAATCATTCTGGCAGATTTTATTGGTGAAGATCTTTTAAATTCCATAAAAGAAACTGTTCCTACTATTATAAAAATCAATGATGAAGAATTCTGTAAAACTTTTGATTTGAATTATCCTTTATCAGAAGATGAATTAAAAAATCAGATTTGTAAAAAAAGTATGGAACTGAGCAACATAATCATAATTACACGTGGAGAAAAATCCACATTCGGGTCATGCAAAGGCTCACTAATTGAAGTTCAATCTGAAAAACTGATTCCTGTAAATACAACAGCCTGTGGAGACAGCTTTAATTCAGGTTTTATCTATGAATATTTAAATACAGGAAATCTGAATTCTGCAATGAAAAAAGGAACCTGGTGTGCAGCCTGCAATGCAAAAAAAGAACGCCCCGGAACAATATATTAGAGGATTAGAAATAAAACTTAAAAACAGCCAAATTCGTATCTTGACCATATTTCAAAAAAAATGATAGAATAAATAATCATTTCGGGCCATTAGCTCAGCGGTTAGAGCAGAGGACTCATAATCCTTTGGTCCTTGGTTCAAATCCAAGATGGCCCAATAAAATCCAGCGAAAGCTGGATTTTATTTTTTTAAAATAAATTTCCTATAGGCCAAACAGCTCGTAGAGATGTATGGCCCATATATTTTGCAACGAAGTGAGAAATATTACACACCTCGTCCACTTATCCCCACAATCGTAAAAGTAGTAGAACCAAAAATCGGCGAAACCACATACCTTTTTATGGAATACTTTATCAAAATGCTTAAAGCAGGTGGCCGTGCAGGTGTAGCTATTAAGAACACCTTCTTAAGCAATACCGATAACGCCAGCGTTGCCCTCCGTAAGCAGCTTCTGGAAGAATGTAACCTTCACACAATCCTTGACTGCCAGGCGGAGTATTCACAGGGGGTTGGAGTTAAAACTGTAGTCCTCTTTTTTGAAAAAAGGAAAGCCAATCAAAAAAATTTGGTA
>JALEPQ010000122.1 GCA_022768685.1 Spirochaetia bacterium | reverse complement strand
GGGTGGTGTGCTTCGTTCTTTTGATCCAAATTTACGTAAACCTTTATGGGATTCATTAGAAAAAGCAAAAGAAAGAATTTGGTATGGAATTTCCATGTGCAGTATTTTAAAAATTGCTGAAGAAGAACTGGAATTTATTACAAGTGAAAAGGATATTTCAAAAGGAATTTCTGTAATCCGTGAAAAATATGAGATTCCTTTAATCACGGTGACAAAAGGAAAATATGGTAGCTGCTGTTTCTATAAAAAGGGAAGTGAAGAACTTTACGTTGAAGTTCCAACTTTTATGAATGTTAAGACTATAGATACAACAGGTGCTGGAGATACATTCTGTGCCTGCATTCTTCATGATATTCTTGAAAACGGCTATGACAGTTTTTCAAAAGAACGTCTTACCAAAATACTTACATTTGCCAATGCTGCATCTTCTTTAATTACAACTAAAAAAGGTGCACTTTGCGTAATGCCAGAGAAAAGTCAGATTGAAGAATTAATGAAATCTTAAGAGTTTATTTTAATAATTCCTTTACAACAGGTTTTGGGGTTCTGTCTTCATTGTACAGGCCCCAATGTTTTTCAGCTTCATCTAGATTAGCACTGCCTTTTCAAGGTTCATCGAAAGCTTCAAAAACAAAAGTTGTGATTTTTTCTTTAATGGAACGATGGTGGATATAAAATATTCTTTAAGAATTGGGCGATAGTCTGCAGCATTAAAGAAAAAATTTAAAAAGTCACCCTATTCAAATTTCTGCGAATTTTGGCTCTGATTCCTGGTAAATTTTTTAAAATTTCTGTGATTTTTATCAAATTTTAGCTGATTGTTGGTTAAATACACTATATCTAGTGTGTATTTTATTATCAGAACTATAAAAACACTATATACATAGTATACAAACTACTAGTTATAATCAAAATTCTGTCTACCTGAGGGTATTTTACGTAAACTTATTACCTATTTACGATTTCTGCCACTGGCTTATACATGAAAATACATTTCTGACTGTACTCATTTTGCCAGTCTTTGGTAAGTCGTTGATTAAACGGTTCATCATCAACTGGAAAAAATCCCCAGGTTTTGTAATATTCAGCAAGCTTCGTATTTGCAGCAAAAAGATATAAGACTTTTGTTCCAATTTCATGTGATATATGCATAACGATTGGCTGAATTATATCATAAAAAATATTTTTCCCAGCTTTTACAGGAAGCTTCTTTATAATAATATCATTTAATGCTATATTCACAAGTTCTATACCTGGAACAAGCTTTGTTTCTTTGGAAAAAGTAAGATTTATTGCCTTATATATAGAAACTTTATTTATTGTATCAGCAGTTCCTGGACTATTTAACAGTGCTTAAGCAGCCATTATTAAAGTTGTTAAAAAGACAGTTTAAACAAAAAAAGGACTCCTGTTTTACCAGAAGTCCTTTGAGCTACACTGGATTCGAACCAGTGACCCACGCCTTAAAAGGGCGTTGCTCTACCTACTGAGCTAGTAGCCCATTTTTTTCGCCTACCATAAGTAGTTGGGATTTGTATTATTGCCTAAATATAAAAAAAAATCAAGAGGAAATTAAAATAGTTTTTAGTTTTTCAAGTTGCTCATCCTTGCAAATTAAACTAAACTTACATATATATGCTCAAGAAACTTACTTTTGCTTCCATAATATTTTTAATTGCCGTAAATCCCCTATTTAGTCATGGGCACAAAAAAGATCCTGATGGCTTAAATATTTTTCGCAAATCTTATCCTGATTTGATTTTTAATTCTGAATATGACTCTTCCATTAACGATTGGAAAATAACACTGGTCAATAATCAGAAAACCTATATTTTTTACTGGAATAATGGAAGTATGATTCCTCTAGAAGAGTTACCCAATAAGGAAAATTACTGGACTCTGCTTTATCATTATGATTATAAAAAACCACCTAGAGATCCATCAACTTTTTCAGATAAAGAAATTGAAAATCTAAGGAAATTTACTTCCACAGAAAACAGAAAAAATGGAGCCGGAACCCCAATGTTCTTTTTTGATGCTGTCTATGACAGTAATACACGCTCTGACCTTGAGAAACACATTATAAAAGTAAATTTTCTGGGATTTACTGTTAACGTCCATGAGCGGCTCATTACTCCTTTAGCAAAAGTAGATGCCCGTATTCAACAGCTTGCTCAAACTGATTCAGAAGTCATGAATTTTGTAAAAAGTATCAATAAAAATGAAGGTTATTACTGGAGAATTATTGCCGGTACAAAACGAAAATCTTTTCACAGTTTGGGCATTGCTTTAGATATTCAACCTAAAAGTTACAATGGGAAAGAAGTTTTCTGGAGCTGGACTAAAGACAAAAATCCGGAAAACTGGATGCTCACAAGAATTAGTGCCCGTTGGATGCCTCCTAAAGCTGTAATAGATATTTTTGAAGAAGAAGGATTCATTTGGGGCGGAAAATGGACCATCTGGGATAATATGCATTTTGAATATCACCCGGAATTGATAAATTTTTCACTATAGGATTTCTGCAATTTTTTTGTATACAATAATAAGAAGTATGTAAATACGCTATCAGGCTTAAAATTACTAGACATCATAAGAGAGAAACACACATCATATTAAATTAGGAATTCTTTATGTAAATTCTAATTAACAGCAGCACTTTTTCAATTCACTTATAATAGTATTTATTATCGTTGGAACTTTTTCACATTTCTCTTTATCGAAAAGACAAAAAAAGAGTTCATTAATATTTTCTTCGAAGTTCTTAGGCAATATTTTTGCATTTTTTTTTGCATACATAACTTCTCTTTTTTCGCCAGGATGAGTAAGTTCATTCATTGCAAAAATAATGTCAAAATAAGATTCTAAAAACGCAGAAACCCTATGATTTACAGCAACTTTATCATCTCTATTTAAAGCCTTTAGAATTTGTCCATCATAAGAAGGTAAAAAACCATTAAGAAGTTTAAAGTTTCGTGAAATGATATTTTCTTTCAGAGCCTTAGGATAATTTACATTGTAAAGATTTTTTAAATTCCGAAGTTTTCCATTTCTATCAAAAAGTATTTTACAATTAAGAAGATTATGCCACATACAGGTTGTATAACCATTGTGACTATTATTTTTATCTACAACATCTTCAATACTTTTCTTAAAAGAATCCAAATTTCTGTAAATAATATCAATGTCTATACCATTCTTCAAAGTACAATCATCTTCTAATTCCCAAAAAGAATTTCCAAGTTCCATATATGAACAATACTTTTCAAGAATCTTCTGCCTAAGATCTACAGGAGGAAGATTTTCCACATAGACATATAAATCATAATCAGATTTAGAATCAAAATCTTTCCCTGACCGTGAACCTCCTAAAGCAATAGCCTCTATTTCAGTAAAGGATTCCAATTCCTTACACAAAGCTTCAAAATACATATTTAAGTCTCCTATATTTAAGATCAAATATGTATATTATTTCATATTTTCCCTTATCTAACAAATAAAACTAAATAAGTTAATACTATTATTATATTCACAGTGGTAAATTAGCTAAAGTTTCAACTTCTGCTTTTGCAGGGAGAGCTGGCAATCCGCCACCAAAGTATAGTTTTTTTATACCCTATTTATTTTTCTTATCTCTAAGCAAAAATTTTCTGGCAATATTAATCACCACCTTATAAGGTAATGGACGTAATTCTTTATCAGCCTGCTTCAAAAAATCTCTGATTTTTAGATGCTGAGGACAATGCTGTTCACATTTACCACAATTTATACATTGGGAAACAAAACCTGGTTCTTTTCTTAATCCCATATTTTGAGCAAATTCAATTCTGGCACCAGTTTTCTTTTCCATATACATAAGATTGTAATAATAGAAATTACCAGGAATATCTACCCCTTTTGGACAAGGCATACAATATCTGCAACCAGTACAACCTACCTTCTCTTTTTCTTTTATGATTTTCTTAACTTCATCTACAATTTCAAAATCTTTTTCATTAAATGAATCTGGAGTGGCATCACTTGCTATTCTTATGTTTTCATTAACCATTTCAATTGAATTCATTCCAGAAAGAACACAAGTAACTTCTTTTTGATTCCACAACCATCTAAGACCTAATTCAGCAGGAGTATATTTCTTTTCACTTTCAGCCAGAATTTTTTTTGCTTTTTCAGGAAGATTAACTAGTTTTCCGCCACGCAAAGGCTCCATAATTACTACAGGAATTCCTTTTTCTGCGGCAGCTAATAAACCTTTTTTTCCAGCCTGAGTATTTTCATCAAGATAATTATACTGAATCTGACAGAAGTCCCAATCATAAGCATCAAGAATCTTCAAGAACATTTCTGTTTCACCATGATACGAAAATCCTATGTTCTTTATGATTCCCTTCTCTTTTTGATTTCTGATCCAGTCTTCAATACCTAAAGCTTTAAGTTTTTCCCATTCAGAAAAATCTGTAAACATATGCATCAGATAATAATCTATGTAAGTTGTCTGCAGCCGTGAAAGTTCTTCATTAAAAGTCTTATCAATTGCTTCTGGAGTCCTCATTAAGTATTGAGGAAGTTTTGTTGCTATATAAACTTTTTCACGAAGATTATTCTTCTTAAGAATTTTACCTAAACATTCCTCACTACCTGGATAAATATAGGCAGTATCAAAATAATTAACCCCCTGTTCAATTGCTGCTAGTATTTCTTTTTCTGCTTTTTCAAAATCTATCTGACTTCCTTTTCTTGAAAAACGCATACAACCATAACCAAGTTGAGATATTTCTACACCATTTTTATCTTTTCTATAATTCATTTTATACTCCAAATAGTTCATTAATTTTGTAAATCACAAGTTGTTTCAACATTTTTCCTGAGGATTTACAAATTAGCCCTATATTACTCTTCTGCAGAAACTTTATACATACTATTTTTATTTAATAACATAGAATTATTTCTGGCAGGAATTCCCTTATTTTTCCTGAGGATAAACCAACTTCCAATCTTTGCGAAGATTATCCATAAATTTCATTACATACAGGCTTTCTTCTAATGGCATAGAAACACTTTCTGTCATTCCAGCTTTTATTTGATTTTCAGCCTCCAGTATTTCATATTCATATCCAGAAATTTGTGAAGGGATTTCACAAGATTTTATCAACTTATCACTGGAATCAAAAACATTAATCGCATTAGGATTATTAATATTTTCAACAACAATATACCCTTTATCACCCCAAATAATTCCTTTTCTATCAGAGCGAGCATAAAGACTGCTGGTAAGCTGAGCTATTTTTCCATCTCTATAAAAAATAGTAATTGATTCATAACCATCTACACCTTCAGAAGTCATCTGAACGGAAGATTCCACTCTTTCAATGTCTTTTCCAAAATGCATAAGGGCAAAATTAATAGGATAAACTCCTACATCAAGTAAAGCGCCTCCTGCAAGTTCTGGACTTATCAAACGAGTTTTCTTTTTCATCTCATAAGCAAGATTAGCTGTTAAAACGTGGACATTTCCAATAATACCAGAAGCAATAACATCATTTATAATCTTTCTGGATGGCATATAACGAGTCCAGATTGCTTCAGCAATATAAAGATTTTTCCCTTTGGCTAAGTCAATAATTTCTTCAGTTTGTTTTGCATTCATAGTGAATGCTTTTTCACAAAGAATATTTTTCCCATATTTAAGGCACATTTTCATATGCTCAAAATGATGAGAATGAGGGGTTGCAATATAAACTAAATCTACATCTTTATCTTTGAGCAAGTCTTCATAACATCCGTAAGCTTTTGGAATACCATATTTTTTAGCAAAGGCTTCTACTTTTTCCAGACTCCTAGATGCAACAGCGTATGCCTCAGCTTCTTTTAACTTACAACATGTATTAGGAATAATTGCAGCTATACTTCCCGCACCAATAATACCAATTTTCATAAGATTACCTCTTATTCAATTGTAATTCCATTATTAGATTTGCTCAAAAACAAATTGTAATAAATACAAAAATTTTAATAGATGAACATTTTTAGTCAGAATAAAGAACTTTCTTAGAACTATAAAATTGTCTTTTTAAATCATAACCACCCGTCAAACGGGTGGTTTGCACTTAGCCTATAAGGCTAGGTTCTCAAGCTGAGACTCAAGTCCCTCGCTTTCACATACGTTCAAGCCTATTGCAGTTTGTCACTCGCAGGCCCTTAAAAGGCCTTTG
>JALEPQ010000121.1 GCA_022768685.1 Spirochaetia bacterium | reverse complement strand
GAAGCGGCAGTTCAATAGTTTCTATACCACAAAAAGCGTGTAGCGCATTATTGCGCGGTTTTGAATCACGCAACCGTGACTGGGAGCCAAAAAATCGGATTTTTGTTTATAATGCGTTTGCCCTAAACTTAATTACTTTTTTTTAAGAATTTTCTTAAAATCTATTGACCAATTTTATTCAAAACTATATATTATAAACATCTTCGCGGATGTCATATAACGGCTTATTATCTCAGCCTTCCAAGCTGATGACGAGGGTTCGACTCCCTTCATCCGCTCTAAAAGCTTCCTGATTCAGGAAGCTTTTTTTTTATCCTCTTTCTCTTTTTTTATAACAATATTTCCTGATTTATAAAACTATTTTATTAATTCATTCTTTTAATTAATTCAATTTTTTCATTTTATATTGATTTTATTTCCTTTCTCTTATTCCATATTTTTTCTAAAAAGAATATTATGTATTTGATAAAGTGGAGAAGAATTTGTTTTTTTCATTTTATTAAAATACTAAAATACTATTTGTTAATAGGCCTTATTAGGAGTTTGATATGGCAAATAAAATTACTATCATTGGAGCAGGACAGGTTGGTTCAACAGTTGCTTATGCATTAACTTTGAAACAGCTGGCTTCAGAAATTGTTATCATTGATATCATTAAAGAAAAAGCTATGGGTGAAGCTATGGATATCCGTCAGGGTACTCCATTTATCGGGCCTGTAAATGTTCGTGATGGAGATTACGAAGATGCAAAAGGTTCTGACATTGTTATTTTCACTTCTGGTGTTGGTCGTAAACCAGGACAGTCTCGTCTTGATCTTACTCAGACAAACGTTGATATAGCTAAGTCTGTTATTCCAACTATTACAAAGGCTTGTCCAGATGCACTTTATGTAATTGTTGCTAATCCTGTTGATATCCTTACATACCAGTTCATTAAAACTTCAGGAATTCCTGCCAGTCGTATTTTTGGTACTGGTACAATGCTTGATACAGCTCGTTTCCGTGCCCGCATTGCTGAAACATATAAAGTATGTCAGGAAAATGTTCATGGTTATGTATTTGGTGAACATGGAGACTCTTCTTTTGTACCTTGGTCTTTAGCAAACATTGGTTCTATTCCAGTAGACAGCTTTGCACCTTCTTATACAGGAAAAGATGTTCTTCCTTCTTTCAATAAAGATGATGTAGAAGATTATATCCGTAAGTCAGGTGGTATTATCATTGCTGCTAAAAAATGTACTAACTACGGTATTGGTGTAACTACAGCTACCTTAGTTGAAGCTTTAAACTACTCTACTGATTCAGTGCTTACAATTTCTTCTATGCTTAATGGTGAATACGGAATTAAAGATGTTTGTCTTTCTATTCCTACAATTGTTGGTGCAAATGGTATTAAAGGTCATTTAGCAACTCCACTTACAGATTCTGAACTTGCTTCTCTTAAACATAGTGCAGAATGTTTACAGGATGTTATCAAACAGATTAATTTCTAATTCAATTTATAGGACTACAAAATGGAATACAAAATTGAGCATGATTCAATGGGTGAAGTAAAAGTTCCTGCAGATAAATACTGGGGAGCTCAAACAGAACGCAGTCATGAAAACTTTGAAATTGGTGTTGGACTTGAAACAATGCCAAGAGAAATTACAAAAGCTTTTGGCTATTTGAAAAAAGCTGCTGCAATAGCTAATAATTCACTTAAACCTGAAAAAATGACAGCTGAAAAAGTAGCTGCCATCTCACAGGCTTGTGATGAAGTAATCAGTGGATCTTTAAATGACCATTTTCCTCTTGTTGTATGGCAGACTGGTTCTGGTACACAGAGCAATATGAATGCTAACGAAGTAATTGCCAACAGAGCAAATGAAATTGCTGGCAAAAAACTTTGTCATCCCAATGATGATATCAACATGAGCCAGTCTTCAAATGATACATTCCCTACTGCTCTTCATATTTCTGCAGTATGTGTAATTGAAGACAAACTTATTCCTGCTATTGATACTCTGGTTGACACATTTAAACGTCTTGAAAAAGAAAATGAAGGAATTGTTAAATCAGGTAGAACTCATTTACAGGATGCTGTACCTATCAGTTTTTCACAGGAAATTAGCGGATGGAGATCTTCTTTGGAAAGAGACAAAGAAATGCTCCAAAGTTCACTTCCATATTTAAAACAACTTGCACTTGGTGGAACTGCTGTTGGAACAGGATTAAATGCTCCAAAAGGATTTGATGAAAAAGTTGCAAAGGCTGTTTCTGATCTTACAGGAAAAACATTTGTTACTGCACCAAATAAATTCCATGCATTAACTTCAAAAGATGAACTTGTATTTGCTCACGGAGCTATTAAGGCTTTAGCTGCAGATATGATGAAGATTGCCAACGATGTTCGCTGGTTAGCTTCAGGTCCTCGTGACGGTCTTGGTGAAATCCACATTCCAGAAAATGAACCTGGTTCTTCTATCATGCCAGGAAAAGTAAACCCTACACAGTGTGAAGCTGTTACTATGGTTGCTGTTCAGATAATGGGAAATGATGCTGCAATCGGTTTTGCTGCTTCTCAGGGTAATTTTGAATTAAACGTATTTATGCCAGTAATTGCATACAACTTTATTCAGAGTGCCAGACTTTTAGCAGAATCAATGATCAGTTTCAATAAAAACTGTGCTGTTGGTATTACAGCAAACAAAGAAAAAATGCACCACAACCTTTATAATTCTCTAATGCTTGTTACTGCATTAAATCCATATATTGGTTATGAAAACGCTGCTAAAACAGCACATAAAGCTTTCGATGAAAACATTTCATTAAAAGAAGCTTGTGTAGGATTAGGTTTCCTCACTGCAGAAAAATTTGATGAAGTATTCCATCCGGAAGATATGGTTAAATAAATTTTATTTAATCTTCTTAAATTTGATTTTAAATTTTATAAGAGCAAATCAGAGTTAACTATTTTAACTCTGACTGCTCTCAGGTAAAAAAGAAATTATTCTTTTTTATGAGGAGCAAGTATGACATATTCATATTTCCCAGGATGTACGCTAAAAAACAAGGCAGCTGACCTTGATAAGTATGCGCGCATGTCTGCGGAAGCACTAGGGTTCACACTTGAAGAAATTCCTGAATGGCAGTGCTGTGGTGGAGAATATCCACTTGGTACAAACGAAGTTGCTGCAAAGTTACCTTCTGTTCGTGCTTTAGCTAATGCCAGAGATGAAGGAAGGGATTTAGTTACTCTTTGTTCTGCATGTTATAACGTACTCAAACAAGTAAACAATGACATGCAGACTGATGAAAACACTATCCTCAAGGTGAACAATTATCTTAAGGAAGATGACATTGAGTATCATGGCGAAGCAAAAGTAGTACACTACCTTGAAATACTTCGTGATGTTGTAGGTTGGGACAATGTAAAGAAAGCCGTTAAAAATCCTCTTACAGGTAAAAAAATCGGCGCATATTATGGTTGTCTATTACTCCGTCCAGGAAAAGTTCTTCAGCTTGATGATCCAGAAAATCCAAAGTTGCTGGAAGATTTTATCAAAGCAATCGGTGGAACACCTGTGATTTACGCACAGAGAAACGAATGTTGTGGTGCTTACACAATGTTTGAAGATAAATCTATTCCTGAAAACAGAACTAAAGCAATTCTTGCTAATGCAGAAGATATGGGAGCAGACTTCCTTGTTACTTCTTGTCCACTGTGCAGATATAACCTTATTAAAAATAAGGGTGATTCTAAATTAGATGTTATCTATTTCACTGAACTTCTTGCAGAAGCTCTTGGATTAAAGGAGGCAAAGTAAGATGTTAGCTCATGAAGTAGAACTTTTAAAAGAAGAAATTCTTATGAAATCTGGTGTTAATCCTAAAAAATGTATGGTTTGCGGAAAATGTTCTGGAACATGTCCAAACTATGATTCTATGGAATATCACCCACATCAGTTTGTTCAGATGGTTGAAAATGGAGAAATTGAAAAACTTTTCCAGTCAAAATCAATCTATGCTTGTTTAAGCTGTTTTGCTTGTCTGGAAAGATGTCCACGTCAGGTAGAACCAACAAAATTAATTGATGCAGTACGTCAGGTTGTTGAAGGTCAGAGAGGCCCTCATCATTTAGATCCAGCTCAAGTACCAGAACATCTGGATGCAGACATGCCACAGCAGGCATTGATGGCAGCTTTCAGAAAGTACAAAAAATAATTAAGGAAATCCTATGGAAAGAATTGGTGTTTTTGTATGTCACTGTGGTACTAACATTGCCGGAACAGTTGACGTAGCAAAAGTTGCAGAAGA
>JALEPQ010000084.1 GCA_022768685.1 Spirochaetia bacterium | reverse complement strand
ATCTGATTTACCGGAATTGTTCTGGCGGTCATGCTTCATGATTTTGTTTACATCGCTTAAGAATTTGCTAATATCAGTCATAAAACAGAGTATAGCAGATAAATGAAGATAGAACAAAGGGGACAGAGATAAATGTTTTTTTGGTGAGGGTGAGGTTGTTTTGTTAAATTTTTTTTTACTCTAATTATTTTTACTCTGTCCCTAATGTATGGCGTACTTTTTTCATTTTAGTCTGTCCCTAATGTATGGCATACTTTTTTTCATTTTACTCTGTCCCCTTTGTACTGGTTTTATTTTTCCTGTATAATCTTACTTATGTTTTCTGATACTCATTTTCATTTTGAACACACTATTCAGCATACAGAAGTGAATGGAGTGGATATTCTTGTTGCATTGGCTAAACGTAACTGTTTTTTTGGGTTGGAGATTGGAACTGAAGCTGATGATTTGTTGTTTCGCCAGCAATGTGCAGAAAAATATATTGCTCAAATAGATGATATTTCTCTTGCTGATAAAGTCCGTAATTTTCTTTATTTTTCAGCTGGTATCTGGCCTGATATTGAGTCTATAAAAAACAGAGAATCTTGCATGAAAACTTTGCGTGAACAGATTCTGGAAGCTGAAAAATCATCTGATCAGGATACTCTGCATAGGAAAATTATTGCAATTGGTGAGGGTGGATTGGATCATCACTGGAATCCTTCTGGTGTTGATGGACGTTGTGAATCTGATTTTGACCAGCAGATGTATGATGGTGAAAAAGAACTTTTTAAAATGCAACTTGCTCTTTCCAGGGAAATGGATTTGCCGTTTATTGTGCACAGTCGTGATGCTTTTGAAGATACTCTGAATTGTATAAAAGAAGTTGGATACAATAAAGGTATTATTCATTGTTATAGTTACGGGCTTGACGAAGTAAAATCTTTCTTGGATTTAGGATGGCATATTAGTTTTAGTGGTGGTTGTACTTATACTAAAAAGTCCAAAATGGAAAAAATGGTTGAATTGCTCCGATATGTACCAGATGATATGATTTTGCTTGAAACTGATTCTCCTTATTTGGCTCCTGTACCTTTACGCGGAACTGTCAATACTCCTGTTAATGTTGAACTGACTTATAGATTTATAGCAGAAGCCAGAGGTGTTTCCGTTGAAACGTTAAGTGAGACTGTAGATAAGAATGTTAAACTACTGTTCCGAGTATAGAACTAGATTTTATATTCGCCAAAACTAAGTCGACGTAATTCTTTAACCTCATTTCCTAATGACAGAAAAGTTCTTCTGACCTGATGAAATTTTCCTTCGCAGATAGTGATAGTGCATTGGGATGGGGAAATCCATTCTATTATTTGATTAGAAACAAACTGTGCAGGAGCTTTTTTTTCTGCTGGTAAAACAAGACCTTCTTTACAGCGTTTTGTATATATTTGCTGTGTTTTTTCATCTACTCTGTCCCTAATGTCTACAAGGTAAGTTTTTGATACGTGACTTTCCGGGCTGGTTAGCTGGTGATTTAATTTTCCATCATTTGTAAAGAGAAGGAGACCTGTTGTATCCGCATCCAGACGTCCTACAGGGTTTAATGGTGATGTCAGATTTTTATATTTTTCAGGAATCAGTTCATACACAGTAGGATGAGAATCTGATACTTTTGAGCAGACATATCCTTTTGGCTTATCTATTATGAGAATTATGGGATTTTCAGGTGAGATGGATTTTTTTCTGGCCATTTTAATTTTGTCAGTGATTTAATGTGTTTCTTTCCCAAAAAACACTATCTCTATACCCCTGAATATCTTTATCTGTCTCTGCTATAAGAAGCCTTTTTTCTGCGTACAGACAGTATTCTTCATTTAGTTCAATGCCAACATAATTTCTACCTAACTTTTTTGCAACGACAGAAGTTGTTCCACTTCCTAAAAAAGGGTCAAATATAACATCACCAGGTTTTGATGATGCTAAAATCAATTTTGCATAAAGTTTTTCAGGTTTTTGAGTTGGATGTTCGGTATTTTCTGGCATAGACCAGAAAGGGATGCTGATATCATCCCAAAAATTTGATGGATAAGTCAGGCGGAATTTTCCCTTTTCTTCCTGCTGCCAGTCTTTTGCTTCTCCGTTTTCTTTGTAAGGAGCAATAACTTTTCTTTTCATCATTACCGCTTCTACATTGAAATAGTAGTTCTTAGGATCTTTTACGCCAAACCAGATATCTTCCATTCCATTTTTCCAGTTAGCTGAAGCTCCACGGCCTTTTTCCCGTTGCCATGTAATTCTATTTACTACGACAAGTTCTTTTTCCATGGCTCTTTGTAATGAGGAAGTGCATTTCCAGTCACCGCACATATATAGAGAACCGTTTTTTTTCAGTTTTTTGCAGACTGCAGGAAACCATGTAGATAAATATTCATCGTAGGAGCTGTCTGACATTGCACGAAAATTCATTCCGTTAAAATCTTTTGAAAGATTATATGGAGGATCAATAATGATTAAGTCTGCGAATTCGTCAGGCAGGTTATTTAAGGATTCGAGAATATCTCCGTTTATTGTTCTGTTGATGAAATCGGATTTTGTAATCTGATTTGGGTAAAGAAGATTTTGTTTTAATCCAGGTATTTCATCTTGAGAAAGTGTAAGTGTCCTGTTTCTTGGTGACCGAGTTTTTTCCATGCAGATATTTTATATTTTTTTTTGTTGACAGGCAATCGTGGAATGCGAGACAAAAGGGACAGAGATAAATAGATTATGCGGACAAAAGGGACAGAGATATATGTTTGATATTACTGACAGCAGGGTTGAAGATATATAAAATGAAATATTATTTGTCTCTGTCCCCATTGTACCCGACTTCTATTTCCTATAAAATATGGGTAAAAATAACAGTGAGGAAAAAAATGAAAAATAGATTTGAAATTGGTGAAGCTTTTGAGACTGTAATTGTAGCAATTACAGATTCCACAATTTTTGTTGATTTAAGTGCTAAAAGTGAAGGTGTTGTTGATCGTGCAGAATTAGCTGATGAAAATGGAAATGTCAGAGTAAAGGAAGGTGATAAAATTACTGTTTACTTTACTGGCGAAGTTCGTGGTGAAATGCGTTTTACAACTAAAATTGCTGGTGACAAAGCAGATAATTCCATGCTTGAAAATGCGTATAAAAATCAGATTCCTGTTGAAGGTCATGTTGAATCAGAAATAAAAGGTGGCTTTGAAGTAAAAATTGGTGGAAAAAGAGCATTTTGTCCTTATTCACAGATGGGATTTAAAAAGAAAGAAGAACCATCCTTCTATGTAGGAAAAAATCTTTCATTTATTATTGTTGAATTTAAAAATGAAGGAAAAGACATTCTTGTATCGAATCGTAAAATAGGGGAAAGTGAATATAATAATCAGCTTGGAAAACTTGCTGCACAGATTACAGAAGGTTCTGTTGTTGAAGGTACTGTAGAATCTATTGAAAAATTCGGGGCATTTGTAAATGTTATGGGATTCAGGGCTCTTCTTCCTAATTCAGAAATTGCATTTGATAGGGTTGAGTCTGCCGGAAATTATGTAGAAGTTGGTCAGGAATTAAAGTTCAAGGTTTTAAAAACAGACTGGAAAAACGAGAGAGTTTCTGTGAGTTTAAAGGCTCTTCTAAAAGATCCTTGGGAAGAAGCATCAGAAAAATTTCCTGCCGGAACAAAAGTGACAGGGGCAATCAGTAAGATTATGGACTTTGGCTTGTTTGTAAATCTTGATAAAGGAATTGATGGACTGGTTCATGTTAGTGAACTTGAAGTAAGTTCAAATACAAATCTTAAAAAGGCATACAAAATTGGTCAGGAAATGAGTGTAGTTGTTGAAAAGATTGATTCTGAAGCCAGACGTATTTCTCTTGTTCCTGCAACTTCTAAAGAACAGGATGATACTGCATCTTCTTATCTTTCAAGTCAGGATGATGATGGTGACAGTTATAATCCTTTTGCAGCATTCTTTAAGAAATAATGCTTAATATCTTTTTAGCTAAAACCGATATTTAAAATATGCCTGCAAATAGTTATGAAAAACCAGATTACTGGTCACAAAAAGCATTCTCAGAGGGATATCCTGCCCGTTCTGTTTATAAATTGAAGGAAATAGATGAAAAGTTCGGTGGATTTATAAAAAAGAATTACACTGTTCTTGATCTTGGTGCTGCTCCTGGTAGTTGGACGACTTTTCTTTTACGAAAAATGGAAGGAACGGGGAAAGTTGTGTCTTGTGATTTGAATCCTCTTTCTAAATCCGTAAAAGGAGATAATCTGGTTTTTATTCAGGGAGATTTAAATGCTCCGGAAATCAGAAAACAGATAAAAGAAAATGGTCCTTATGATTTGGTTGTCTGTGATGCGGCTCCTAAAACTACTGGTATCAGAATGGTTGATACAGCTTCTTCAGAGCAGCTTGTAGAAATGGCTATCTGGTATGCACAGGCCATGCTGAAACAGGGAGGAAATTTCTGTGTTAAAATCTTCCAGAATGGGGATCAGCAGAAACTTCTGAAATCTATGAGAGAGATTTTTACTTCTGCAAAAGGATTTAAACCAGAGGCATGCAGATCTGAAAGTTTTGAAACTTACCTTGTTGGCGTGAATAAAAAATAATTGTCTGTTTATTAAGTTTTTTAGGTTTACAATGAAGAATATCAAAATTTGTTTTTTTATGAATATAAAGTCAAAAAGTTTAAGAATTATCTGCTTATCTCTTCTTGTGCTAGGCATCTGTTCAGGAATATCATTTGGGATTGCGAAAGCTATGAAAAAATCGGCTTTAGGCAAAGGTGTTGGAGGTTTGGAAACAGAATCAGTTCCAGCTTATAATGATTCTCTTTCAGGTTTAAGTAATTCTAATTCTCAGGAAAATGATGTTCTCATAACATATCAGACTTATCGCGTTAAACAGGGAGATATGATTGGTTTTATTGCAGATGAGTTTGGAGTAACCCAAGATACAATTATCAGTGTAAATAATATAAAGCAGTCCAGATTGATTCAGGTTGGTCAGTATTTAAAGATACCTTCTATGCCAGGAATTATATATACTGTAAAAAAAGATGGAGAAACACCTTCTTCAATTGCTGACAAATATAAAGTCAGTGCAGATAAAACTGCTCTTGTAAATTCAATGACTCCTACAACAGAACTGAATGCCGGCAGTTCGTTGTTTATTCCAGATGCAGAACTTGATTGGGTGACACGTCAGGAAATAAATGGAGATTTATTTCATAAACCAGTACATTCACGATATTGGCTTTCTTCCCCATATGGATGGCGTGATTCTCCGTTTAGTACAGGAAAAAGAACTTTCCACGGTGGTATGGATATGGCTTGTGCAAACGGTACTCCAATATACGCAGCTTTGGATGGAAAAGTTGTTGCTGCAGGATATAATGCAACATATGGTAATTATGTAATTATTTCTCATCATTCTGGATATAAAACTCTTTATGGACATATGAGCTCAATTAATTGCCGTGTGGGAAATTTTGTTTACACAAACACAATGATTGGCCGGGTAGGATCTACAGGAATGAGTACAGGTCCACATCTTCATTTTACAGTCTACAAAAATGGAAAGAGCATAAATCCGACGACGGTTCTTAATTAGTTTCTTACCAGTTTTTTCTGCATCATATATTCATCGAGCAGAGTTCCGTCTTTCAGACAGATTGCTGAAGGACGGCGACCGATGATTTTGAATCCCATCTTTTCGTAAAGAGCTCTGGCTCTTGTATTGCCTTCAACAAAATCAAGCTCAAGAATTTGAACATAAGGCTTATTCAATGCAAGTTTTTCCATTTCTTCGAACATGCGGGTTCCAATTCCCAGGTTCCAGTATTCCTTGCACAGTGCAATTGCAACGCCTGCACGGTGTCTGAGTTTTAATTGAGAACTGAACTGAATACCACAGTTTCCTGCAACTTTTCCGTCAACAATGCAGATCAGCATAGCTTCATCTTCAGATGCATTCTTACGCTCAAAAAGGGCTTTTTCTGCTTCATAAGTATACTTATCGCATTCTTCAGGATAACGTAAAATAAATTCGGTTTCGCCGGCAGAAATTTTAAGATATTCAATTACTCCATTGATATCTTCTTCACGTGGGGAAAGAATGGTAGCAGTGCGGTCGTCTTTCAGTTTAAAGTCAAAAGGTTTAATAGTCATAGTTGTACCTCACATAATAAAAATTTCTGACAAATCATACGACCGACGTCTTATTTCAGAAATATTAAATAGATTGATTGATTTATGCAATCGTAAAATCTTTTTTAATTGCAGATTACTCTGTCCCTTTTGTATTGTCTGCACAACTTCTACATATCTGTAAAATTCGCAATAATCTTGCTATGGAAACACGTAACATTTTTGAAAACCTTTCTTAATTGCAGATTACTCTGTCCCTTTTGTCTGTATATTTTGTTCGAATAAAATACTCTGTCCCTTTTGTATTGTCTGTATATTTGGGTTGAATAAAATACTCTGTCCCTTTTGTCTGTGTATTTTGGTTGAATAAAATACTCTGTCCCCAATGTCTTTCTTGATATCTGATTTTCTAGAAAAAAGTAAGATTTTTATCTCTGTCCCTTTTGTATTGTATTGAAATTTAATTTAGCGTTAGCAACATGTAGGGCTGCCGGAGGCAGGTACAAAGTTTTATCTTTGTACCGAGGGTACCGAGCCCGGAATACTGCGACCCGTAGTGTAGTGCAACGGAACGTAGGGGAACGCCAAAATTTTTTTGAAAAATTTTAATAAATGGAGAGTGTTTAAATAATTCTTTTTTTTTGATATATTTTTTTTATGGAAACACGTAACATTTTTGAAAATCTTTCATGTATCGATCACAGATACTCTTTGTCGGAAGCTGACGCATTTGCCGGCCTTTCTAAATATATTTCTGAAGAAGCTAGTATTCGTTCTTGTGCTAAGTGTGAAGCAGCTCTTGTGAAAGCTCACCTTAAACTTCGTGGAAAGCTTACTGATGAAATTGCAGCAGAACTTGATAGAGTTGCAGAAAATATAGATCCTCAGGAAGTTTATGCAGAGGAAGAAAAAACAAAGCATAATATCCGTGCTCTTGTAAATGTCATGAAAACTAAGGTAAATGGAGAAATTGGACCATTTATTCATCTTGGTGCGACTTCGGTTGATATTCTGGATACTGCCCTTTCTTGCCGTATGCGTGATGTTACTCAGAATGTTGTACTTCCTGAACTTAAAAAACTTGAAAATTATCTTTGTGATATTGCAGAACGTGAATGTGCTACTCCTCAGGTTGGTCGTACTCACGGTCAGCATGCTGTTCCTATTACTTTCGGATGGTCTATTGCTGAATTTGTAAGCCGTCTTGGAAAATCAATTTTACGTATTGAAGAGCTTTCTAATCAGCTTGTTGGTAAGCTTGCAGGTCCTGTTGGTTCTTATAATGGACCTTCTATGATTGTAAAAGATCCTGAAGAATTGGAAAGAATGTATACTTCTTATCTTGGACTTAAGCCATCAGAATATTCTAATCAGCTTGTTGAGCCTGAACATGTACTTCGTCTTTTGCTTGAGATGAATGTAGCATTTGGTATTATTGCTAATCTTGCTGATGACCTTCGTAACTTGCAGCGTTCTGAAATTGGAGAAGTATTTGAATATTTTGCTTCTACTCAGGTTGGTTCATCTACTATGCCTCAGAAACGTAATCCTTGGAACAGTGAACACGTAAAATCTCTTTGGAAAGCTATGTGTCCGCGTGTTATTACTTTCTATATGGATCAGATTTCTGAACATCAGCGTGATTTGACAAACTCTGCTTCTCAGCGATTTATTGC
>JALEPQ010000060.1 GCA_022768685.1 Spirochaetia bacterium | reverse complement strand
TCCGTAATGTAATGAGGAACAGCAGTATAAAAATTAGTTTGCAACGCAAACTAAAGGTAATATAAAGCCGCGCTATTTTAGCGGTTTTATTTTACACCTCCTTTAAAAACTCCGCGTTAATTACACGGACGTAATTTTTATCACACCTCCTTAAGGCTGTAGTACGTTACTTTTTCAACACCTTCAAGTTTTGTAAGCCAGTTTATAGCTTCTTCTGGAACTTCCTGATCCAGTTCAAGAATCATAACAGCATTTCCACCTCTGGCAGCACGGTAAAGCTGCATGGATGCAATGTTTACAGATTTGTGGGAAAGCATGCTTGTAACTTCAGCTACGTGTCCAGGCTGATCAAGGTTGTGAACAATCAAAGTAGGGTTGTCCCCGGAAAAATTTGCGCTAAGGCCATCAATACTTGCAATGTTGATTACAGAACCACCAATTGATTCTCCTATAATTTCAAGATAACGGCCTTTCTTTCCAGTTAAATTCAGCTGAACTGAATTTGGGTGAGCATTTTTAAGATTAGTTTCTCCAAAGGAAAATTCCATTCCTCGAGCAGCAGCTATATTAAAACTGTCTGGAATTCTGGAATCATCCTCTTTCATTCCAAGAAGACCTGCTACCAGAGCATACTGAGTACCGTGTCCGTTACCGGTGGCAAGAAAAGAGCCATGGAGCAGAATTTCAGCTTTAACTACTTCTTCTCCTAAAAGCTTACGGGAAACATAACCAATTTTTACAGCACCGGCAGTATGAGAACTGGAAGGTCCTACCATAACCGGCCCGATAATATCAAAAATGTTCATATCCAAAATATAGTTTGTAGATTATGCAACTTCAATATTTAAAATCTAAAATAAATGAATATATTTTGTAAAAAATACAAAGAGTCTCAGTTGTTGTTCAGATGATCAAAAATCATTTCAAAAAGTAGTGCAGGCATAAAATTAATGAACAGAAAAATGATAAGGGGAGCTAAACCTGAAGCCCCTCCAAGTTTTAACATTGCAATACAGATAAAAAACAGAACTGCATTTAAAATTAGTGGCAAAAATCCTGTAAGCTGACTGTGTAACATGGCAATAAAATACTTTTTCATAATAAAACCTCTTTTCCTTAATGTTGATTTCATTATAAAAAGGTTACTGTCTCAGCAAGTGACACAGTGGTTAGATTTTTTTTTATTCGGAAAGTGACAACTAGGTAAAAAAAAGACAACCTGAAAATATATTTAATACTTTCAGGTTGTCTTTAGGTTAGAAAACAATAATTTACTGTATTGTTAGTCTAAATCTGTTGCAGTAGCACCTTCAGGAAGTAATACAGACTGTGTAAGTCTTGTTGTAAGTACATCTTTAAGGAATTCTGTCTGATTGTCGTTATCATCAATGTTTCTGATGGCAGCTGAAATCTGTTTGTCATAAAGAGCTTTGTCAATTCCGTATACAACGTAGTATGTGTATTCTACATCGTAGTCAGAATCCAGCTTAGCTTTTTTTACGCCAGTTTTTGGAGTGCGAGTCTTAATCCAGTATGAACCTTCTTTTGTAAGACCATTTAATGTAACGTTTGTCATTGTTCCAGAATAGATTTTTGCAGCTTTATTTTTTGTCTGCTCATCTGCCTGTTTCAAATCAAGTTCAGCCTGAACTGTCTGTCCGATTGTCTGTTCAATGCTTGAAGAAACTTCTGCACGAGCATCAACCTGGTCTGTCCATGTTTTTAAGAAGTCTAAATCGTTACCTTTATTCTGAAGAATAAAAATTGTTTCTTCTTTAAGATCAATATCCAGACCTTTTGCTACACGTTTTGTAGCACCTTCTCCAACAGCTACTACCCAACCTGGAATTTCAGATCCAAGAGCTTTACCCTGATAGTCAATGATTTCAGGAGAGCCTGAATTCATTACAGGTTTCTTGCCTTCGAGACCGCTTGAAGAAGCACATGATGCAAATAATGCAGCAACTAAAGTTGCTGTAACAACTGGTAGTACAAATTTTTTCATTTGTTATCTCCTTGTTTTTTTATCTGCAAAGCAGATAATTATAATGTATTAAAAAATTGGATATTCGTCCAATAGTTTACTTATGGAAGAAGAACATTTTTTAGAAATGTTACTTTTATCGTAACTGATTATTTTTTCGTTACTTTCAGCTGTCCAGGTGTAAAGAATACTATCTTTATTCAGTAAATTTATAGAAATTGAAGGATTTGCCACGTAAAGAGTATCATCTCCATCTCCTTCTGTTTTTAGATTTAAAATTACTTTTACATCAGCTGTGTACAAGACCTTAGAAGTATTAATACCTTCACCTGCAATACTAAATCCAGATTTTTTTAATATGGAAACAAACTTATCTCTGTTTAATTTATCAAAATTGGTGTCAGATTTTATGGAAATTAAACATTCTGAAAGATACTCTTTCATAATTACAGGAAGATTATAGGCATTTGCAACATCTTTTTTGTATATAGAAAAAGCCTGTTTCTTATCTGCTGTGTACATAATGTAATACCAGCTTAAAAAATCATCTGCATAAGACTGAGCATCTTTTAAAATACTGTAAGAGTTAAAAGGATCATTCTCTTTTGCCATAGTTTCTGCCCGTTCTAAAAGAGAATTCATCTGTTTTAACGGGCGTTCTGCTTTTACAGAAATCTGTTCAAAAAGCATTTCGTTTTCAAGAAAGGCACCAACATAGTAAAGTTTTTTCTTTTTATTAAAATAGGGTTCTGTGTAATCAACCCCTGTTAATGTAAGAGAACTTGCAACCTGAACAGATTTTTCTATGGAACTATTGCGTGAAACTTTTCCGCTTTCATCCTGCTGTTCACTTAAAAAAGAATTTGTGACTACTTGAACTGAACTTTGAATATTTTGAGTTAAAGTTCCCAGAGCATTTAGTCTGGCACTTTCGGTGTCTTTTCCATATCCTAGGGCACTGAAGTACTGATTTTTTGGATATACAGAAGCTATGTCATTCACCCAGGAAGGGGCACTGGCAGAAAAAATTGAAAATCCCAGATTAAAAATTGCAATAAAAAGTAGAGTAGTTTTATTTTTCATTTCTGTATGCCTTATATTAAATTTCCAGTTTTGTAAACGTAAAAGGCACAGTAGCCTTTTGTAGAATAGGAATTTGCAGTTTCTTCTACTTGAATTGTATAAGTTCCTGTAGCATCAACTGTAAAATACTTATACTTTGTATTTGACATTGAACCGTAAAATGTATTGGAAATATTTGATACAGTTATTTCGACACTTACTTTATCTGAAGTAAGGGCAGAATTGTAATAGCTGTTATATGAACCATCACACAAATATATGTAATAAGTTCCTGGAGTTAATGTTTTTGAGAAAGAATATGAATCTGAAGCTTTTTCAAAATAACAGATTTTCCAGTTTTCCAGATTATAATAAGAAGGTTCTTTGTCATTTACTAAAAAAGTTGTCTTGCTGGTATCTTCAACCTCAGTTGTACCTGTATCTGAGTAAACTAGAGAATTTAAGTAGTTTCCGCAGGAAATAAAGGTAAAAATACCAGAAATTAAAACTAGGGTAAGAACAGATTTTAATATATTTTTCTTCATAATCATTATCCTCTTTTCTAGAAACAAGTTTCAAATACTATAGAGTAGCGGTCTAAGAAGCCATGAGCGTATGTCCAGTCCAATGTGTAGTTCATGCTGAATCCAACTGTTCCATAGTAGAATTCAAATCCTGTTCCAACACCTAAACCAAAACTGTTATAAATACATCCAATTTCCTGTGTAAGTAAAAGTCTTGCATGTCTTCCCAGATTAGCGTTTTCTCCAATTTGAAGAGCAATCAAATATTCAAAATAATCAGAATTTAATTCTGATAGATTTGAACTGTCGATGTCTGTAGACGAACTTCCATCAAAAGTATTTTGATTTTTAAATGAAGCTTTATTTTCTGAAACAAGTTTACCAACTTCTAAATCCACACCTGCAAAAAGATTTCTTGAAATGCCAATAGTTCCTGTGTATCCAAGGCTTAATCCAATTCCGTCCATTGAATTATAGAAGGATAAAACACCTGGAAACAGAAAAAGGTTTCCAAATGTAGAGTGACTTTTTATTTTGGCTTTACGTTCTGCTTTTATTAGTTTTTCTTCCAGTTTTTGCTGTTCTTTTTTTAATCGTTCTTCTTCTTTTTGCTGCTGTAATTTTTCTTCTGCTTCTTTTTTACGCTGAATTCTTATTTGTTCAGCTTCTGCTTTTTCGTCTGTATTTTTAGCACTAGTTGTTCTGTAGTCTACTGCAGTTACAGGAGAGAATGTGTAAGCAATATTTTTATTTATGTTTTTTGAGGCAACAGTTCGGCCTGTATCAAGATTTATGAATTCAATGGAATTTAGCTGGATTGTGTATTTTGAAGGTTCATAATATTTTTCAGACTTAATTGTATATTTGATTGTTGCCTGAATATATGGAACGTTCATTCGGAAATAAGAATCAAATTTTGTAACGTTGGAACTGTAATTTTTAAAGTTCACATAATCTGTATAGCCAGGTTCTCCAGATTCAACTCGTTTAGCATATTTTGCCGGATAGGTACCTGTAATTTCCTTATAAGTAAGAATTTCTGAATCTTCTATTATTTGTTCACCACCAAAATAAAAAGCATAATAGTAATTCCAGCCGGATTTATCGCCATCATATTCATCAACTCGGAAATAAAGTCCATTATCAGAAACTGAATCTGCACTATAAGTCTGCTTTTCCAGTTCTTCAATATCGCTCTGAATTTTCTGACGCAGGGCGTTTTGACTGGTATTTGTTCTGTTTTTTACTTCAGCCTGATTCTGTGCAATTAAGGTGTTGTATTTTTTTATAATAGAATCGTATTCATCTTTATAAGCCTGATTTCCTGTGTCATTAAGAAGTCCATCTTTTGTATGGAATATTTTGTATTCATCAGTGTTTACATCATTAAAACGGCGGTCAAGTTCGGCAAGTTCTTTCTTCTGTTCTGAATTCATCCTGTTCTGGTTGTTTATAAGATTATTTTCAATTTCAGCAATGCTCTGAACAAGAATCTGTTTTTCACCTTCAATAATGCTGATTCTCTGTGAAGCAGTCATATCTTTTAAGTTTTTGCTGCGAATTTGTGCGGCTTTTTGTTCAAGATCTTTTGTAACTGCAATAATTTCATTTTGAGTCTGACTATCACGCTTTTTCTTTGCATCTTCTTCCCGGGCTTTTCGTTCCGCATCTTCCTGAACTCGTTTTACCATTTGTTCAGCATTTAACTGCTGCTGTTTGAGTAAAGCCTGCTGTGTTTTTAAACGTGCCTGCTGAGCTTCATACTGTGCACTTGTCATGGCTGCACTGTTCAGATTTGAAAGTTCTTTTGTAAGACGAGCCTGTTCCGCTTTAATAGCTTCCAGGTTTTCTTTGGCTTCTTTTACAGATTCATTTGAATTAATGATTAAATTTCCGTTTCCAAGAATCAGTTTTTCTACAGCGGGTGTCAGTTTTACATTGAAAGCATTTTTTAAAGCCTGTACAGCAAGTTCTCCGTGAGCTTTTGAAATGAATTCTGCCTCAGAATAGGCTTCTGGCATAGAATAACCGTATTCTGATTTTCCTGTTGTAATGTTTATTACATTAAATGAAGCAGTATAGGTATTTCCAATTCTGGTTGTTTTAATTGTAATATATCTTCCTGCCTGAATTCTCTTTCCAAGTTCAACTACTGTTTCTCCGTAAGATGAACTTTCACTGTCTTTCTGAAGGGCCTTTATTCTGTCTGTATCGCTGGAATTAATGACTTCTATACTGGAATAGTTCAAAATATCATTTATAAAGTCAGTTTTAATTTTTGAAGCAATCCAGAAGTCGTTGCCAGATGAATTTTCTAAAGTTGATTGATCTACAAGAATTCTGTTTGTGCTTTGGGAAATAGCACTAAATGTAAAGATGGTTAAAAAACCGAAGATAGCAAGAACAGTCTTTAATAATCTCATAATATTGTAGTGTAGTGTAATTTTTATGGAATGGCAATTTTTACACTTTAAAATCATAAAAAAATGTTATTTCCCTTGTTATAACCCAATGCCTTAGGTTATTATATAAGTATGAGTAAAAAAACTGACAATGTAAATAAGGCCATAGAAAAATTAACTCAATTAAAAAATCAACTTAAAGAATATAACCAGACTGTTCAGGTCAGAGAATTGCAGGACATTGAATTTGAAATGGATGAACAGCTGAAAAATCTGAAATTCTGGTTTGATTCCCTTTATTCTTATAACGGCAGATCTACAAGTAATGCAAAAAAAACTTCCAGCAGGGAAAACGGGAAAAAAGGGGGCAGACCTCCAAAAGAAGTTACTCTGAAAAAAAGAAGAATTACAGAACTGGAAGATGTTTTAATTCCAGAACTTCAGCATCAAAAAAAACTTGCTGTAGACTTTGAAGAAGAAATCCGCCTTGAAGAGGAAATAAAAAAACTAGAGGAAGAATTAAATCTTATAAGGGGATTATAAGAAAATAATAAATCCTTTGTTATTTTTGTATCTTTTTTGTTTATGAAAGATTATTTTGGGTGAAAACGAGGCAATTAATCTGTTCTTCTTTTATTTTTCTATATAAAACACTATTATAGGAAATATGAATTACGGATTTATTCGCTGTGCATGCTGCACACCAGATGTTATTGTTGCTGATTGTATTTCAAATACAAAATCAATTTTAGAAGAAGCTGAAAAAGCCGCTAAAAACAGAGCCTCCATCATTGTTTTTCCTGAATTTTGTATAACTGGTTATACCTGTGGAGATTTGTTTTTTCAGAACAGTCTCCAGCGCAGTGCAGAAGATTGCCTTTCCCAAATTATTGAAAAATCCGGGGAAACTGAATTAAAGAACTCTTTACTTTTTGCAGGTCTCCCGGTTCCTCAAAATGAAGGACTTTATAACTGTGCTGCTGTAATTCATGGTGGTAAACTTCTGGGACTAATAGCAAAGTCCTATCTTCCAAACTATGGTGAATTTTACGAAGGCCGTCAGTTCACTCCGTTTGGAAAAAATATGAAAACCCGCTTTGTTAATTTTGCAGGTTTTGAAAATGTGCCCTTTGGAACTAACATCCTTTTCCGTGATAAGTCAGATTCTTCGCTTATAGTGGGGTGTGAAATTTGTGAAGATTTATGGGTACCACTTCCTCCTTCAACAAATCATGTTCTTGCAGGTGCTACAATCATTGCAAATCTTTCTGCTGGAAATGAAATTATTGGTAAAGCAGATTACAGAAAAAATCTTGTAAAATCTCATTCTGGACGTTCTATTTGTGCTTATATTTACGCAAATGCCGGAAAAGGTGAATCTACTCAGGATATGGTTTTTGCCGGACATAATTTGATTTGTGAAAATGGTTCTGTACTTGGGGAATCAAAATTATTTTCAAATGATACAATTTATGCAGATGTAGATTATGAACGTTTGTGTCAGGAAAGAAGACGTACAACTTCTTTTAGCCTATGTGCAAATTCCAATAGTGCAGATTATACTTACGTTGATATAAATCTGCTTTCAAATGCAGTAAATCTTGATGAAACTGATTTAATCCGCTTTGTTGATGCTCATCCTTTTGTACCATCTGATAAAGAACAGAGAAGTTTAAGATGTCAGGAAGTTATTACATTACAGGCTCAGGGCCTTGCTAAAAGACTTCGTCACATTCACTGTCAGTCTGCTGTAATAGGGCTTTCAGGTGGGCTTGATTCAACACTAGCATTACTTGTTACAGCAACAGCTTTTGATTTATGTGGCATTTCACGAGACAAAATTACAGCCGTAACTATGCCTTGTTTTGGTACAACAGATAGAACTTACAATAATGCATGTACACTTGCAAAAGAATGT
Organism: Spirochaetia bacterium; assembly: GCA_022768685.1. Taxonomy (GTDB): domain Bacteria; phylum Spirochaetota; class Spirochaetia; order Treponematales; family Treponemataceae; genus Treponema_D. Next base: position 6,219 of record JALEPQ010000060.1, on the reverse strand, counting down.
GGGGCAACTTTAAAAGAAGTCCGCATTGCAGATTCTGTACGCCAGCATATGAAAGATATTGGTCAGGATGAAAATACTCATGATGTAACTTATGAAAACTGTCAGGCCAGAGAAAGAACTCAGGTTCTTATGGACTATGCAAATAAAACAAACGGAATAGTAATTGGTACAGGTGATTTATCTGAACTGGCTTTAGGCTGGTGTACTTACAATGGTGACCACATGTCTATGTACGGGGTAAATTCTTCTGTTCCAAAAACTTTAGTCCGCTATCTTGTAGAGTGGTTTAGTGATGAAGAAAAAATAAAAGGAAACGCAACTTTTGCCGCAGTTTTAAAAGATATTCTTGATACTCCTGTTTCCCCAGAATTACTTCCTCCAACAGACGGAAAAATCTCTCAGGTTACAGAAGATCTTGTAGGTCCATACGAAATTCATGATTTTTATTTGTATTATCTTCTTCGTTTTGGCTTTAATCCTGCTAAAATTTTCTTCCTTGCAAAACAGTCTAAACTTCCATACAGCGAAGATGTCCTTAAAAAATGGCTTAAAAATTTCTACAGAAGATTTTTTACCCAGCAATTTAAACGTTCCTGCATGCCAGATGGAGCCAAGGTTGGTACAATCAATCTTTCTCCTCGTGGAGACTGGAGAATGCCAAGTGATGCATCTGCTCAAATTTGGCAAAATGAAGTTGAAAAATTGTAAAACTATAATTCTAAAAAAGATGTTATTATTTACTCTGGATGCTTACAATAATCAGCTTAATATTTCAAAAATCAACTAAAAAATTGGGTAGGAAAACTACCTGTTTTTTTCATTTTCTTTTTTATATTTCGTGATAAACTTATCTGTGGATAGAGAGTTTTAATGAAATATAGAAAATACATCAGCTCCGGGCTGATTCGTACTATTAATTATATTCTCATGTTTGTCTTTCTGGTGATTACCATGACGGGAATGACTAATGCTGTAATGAATCGGCTGATGAAAAAATCCGAGGAGACAAATTATGAAAGCTACAAAAATATTCTTAAAGGGTACACAAAAGCTGTAAATGTAAAACTCCAATCCTATAAAAATATAGTTGATATTTTCAATTATGAACCACTTCTTTCTACAGCATCTTCTAGTGAAATTCAGAAATATCTTGCCAGTTGCATAAATAAAAGACCTTCAGATATTTTATGTCTTATATATGTTGATAAGGATGGAAATGGTTTTACAGATGCAGGCAGAACATTTCATTTAGATGAAAAAAACTATTATTTTAATGATGATTTTGCACCACAAAGATACTACATTGGTGACGCAAGCCAGGATCCAAATGGTCATTATCCTCCTGTTTTTACAATAATGGAACCTGTTTATGATGAAAAAAGAAACTTAAAAGGTTCATTATGTGCAATAATTCCTATTTCAATATTTAATTCGATTTTTGAATCACAGAATTCTGAATCTTCCATATTAGTCACACTACAGGACAGTTCAAAACGATTTATATATACAAAAAATAAAAATATGCTGATGCATCCTCCTGTTATAAAAGACAGCGATTATACCGTATATGAAAAACAATATATAAGAAATGAAGAAATATTCAGTCTTTCCGGAAAATTGCTTGATGGCAGAGAATTTGATTTTCTGGTTTCTGATATAGCAAATGCAAAATGGCTTATTGCATTAAGTATTCCTCATGAAATAAGAAAAACTTTCCAGAATCAAATGAGACTTACTAAAATCGGAATTCTTTTTTCTATTGTATTCCTAATTGGTGTTATGATTATAGCTAACAGCAAAATTCAGAAAATAATTACCAGAAAACAGTTAATTGAAGCAAATTTTGATCCGCTTACTGGAGTTCCTACAATTGATTATTTTGAAAAACATGCCGGAAAACATATAAAAAAGCATAAAAATCTCAAATACATGATAGTTGAGTGTGATATCAAAAACTTTAAGTTTATTAACCAGAAATATGGTAAAAACAGAGCAGATGAAGTTCTTGTTTTGTTTGGTCATATTCTGAATGCTGGCTGTAATGAATTTAAAGGATGGCTTGGTAGAGGTTATGCAGATCATTTTTCCATGATGTTCAGAATAAATTCTCCGGAACATGCCTTGGAAAAATTTGAGGTTCAGTTAGCAGAATTTAATGAAAAAATAAAAGCCTGTGAAATTGCATTCTTCCCAAGTTTTGGTATTTCTTTTTATAAGGGAAAAGAGTCTATAGGTGAGAGTATTCAGTCTTTGATAGGCCAGGCAACTTTTGCTAAAAATTCAAACAAAAATAATCTGGTACAAAATTATGCTGTTTATGATTCTAAATTAGTAGAGCAGGTAGAAGAAGAATTATATTTTGAAGAAAATATGAAAACTGCCCTTGAAAAAGGTGAATTCTTTGTAATGTATCAGCCAAAACTTGATCTTACAACAGAAAAACTATGTGGAGCAGAAGCACTTGTTCGTTGGAACAGTCCAAAACTTGGGCTTGTAGGACCTGACAGATTTATTCCAGTTTTTGAGAAAAATGGTTTTATTACAAAACTTGACTTCTATGTATATGAACAAGTTTTTATATTCCTTCAGAATTGTATTGATAACAATATTCCAACTGTTAGAATTTCTTTGAATATGTCTAGAAAGCATGCAGATTCTAAACAGTTTATGAAGAAATTTCTGGAGTTATTTCATAAATATTCTATTCCAGCTGATTTACTTGAAATTGAAATTCTGGAACGTTCTGTAATGGATAGTGTGGATCTTACTACAATAGTAGATATGCTTCATAAAGAAGGTTTTTCTGTTGCAATGGATGATTTTGGCAGTGGTGAATCATCATTGAATATGCTAACTAAAATTCCAGTAGACGTATTAAAATTTGACAGGGAATTCCTGTTATCAAAGGAAGGGCAGCATCTTGATGAATCTACTAAGAAGTTTATTAAAACTCTTGTAAATCTTGGTAAAAATCTTAATAAACTGACATTATTTGAAGGTGTTGAAACAGAAGAACAAAGAGATTTCTTGAAGTCTATAAAGTGTGACCTTGCTCAGGGATTCCTGTATTCAAGGCCACTTTACGATGGAGATTTTGTTAATTTTGTAAAACGAAATTACTAGCATTCTCCTTCAAATTCATAGCCGGCTTCTGTTACTGCAGCTTTTACAGCATCAATTGAGACATTTCCTGTAGTTTCAATTGTAACAGTTCCTTTTTCATGGTCTGCAACTGCATTTGAAACTCCTTCAATTTTTTCAATTGCCTGTTTTACATGCATTTCACAATGTGAACACATCATACCTTTTACTTTTACAGTCATATTTTTCTCCTCTGATTTACTTAAATTTGTCAGTAAAGGCTCATTTCCAAGTGATTTTCTATTTTTTCTATCATGTTTTGCATTATATGGTTTAATAAGATTAAGTCTTAATGCGTTTGAAACTACGCAGAAACTAGAAAGACTCATGGCGGCTGCTCCAAACATAGGGTTTAATTCCCATCCAAGAAGATGAACCCATGCACCTGCTGCCAAAGGAATTCCAATTGCATTATAGAAAAATGCCCAGAACAGATTTTCGTGAATGTTAGTCAAAGTCTTTCTACTGATTCTTACAGCAGCTGCAACATCTTTCAGGCTGCCTTTTACAACAATAACATCAGCAGCATCTATTGCAACATCAGTTCCTTTCCCAATGGCAATTCCTGTATCAGCAGAGGTAAGGGCAGGGGCATCATTTATACCGTCTCCTACCATACAGACTTTTCCTTTTTCTTTAAGCAATTTGATTACACTTTCTTTACCGTCAGGAAGAACTTCTGAGACAACTTCATCTACACCAGCTTCCTTTCCGATTTTTTCTGCAGTTTTTTTATTGTCGCCAGTAAGCATTACAACATGAATGCCCATATTTTTTAATTCCTGTATAGCTTCAGCACTATCTTCTTTTATTGAATCTGCAACAGCTATAATTCCTGCCAGCTTTCCGTCTTCTGCAAAAAATAATGGTGAAAATCCCTGTTCTGCCATATTATCCGCATCTTTTTTTGCTTCATCAGAAATTTCAGCATAGTTTGCTATAAAATCCAGTTTACCACCTGCTACAGGAATTCCATTTTTTAAACCTGTAATGCCTTTTCCAGAAAGTGATTCAAAATTTTGAACAGGTTCATCTTTAAAACCTAAAGCCATAGCTTTTTCTACAATAGCTTTTGCAAGTGGATGTTCACTTTTTTGTTCCAGTGCATAAGCCAGAGTAAGGAGATTTTCTTCTGAATACCCATTCAATGGCTGCATTTTTACAACTTCAGTTTTTCCTTTTGTAATTGTTCCTGTTTTATCCAAAGCAATAATCTGAATTTTTCCAGTTTCTTCCATACTTGCGGCAGTTTTGAATAAGATTCCGTTTTTTGCAGATTTACCGTTACCCACCATTATTGCAACAGGAGTAGCCAGACCTAGTGAACAGGGACAACTTATTACAAGTACAGAAATTGCTCTGGAAAGGGCATAGACAAAAGTTTGTCCTGCAATCATCCAGGCAATGAAGGTTAAAACTGCAATGGAAATTACCGCAGGAACAAAAATTCCTGAAACTTTATCTGCTATTTTTGCAATTGGAGCTTTTGTAGCGGCAGCATCACTTACCATCTGAATAATTTGAGCCAAAGTTGTATCATTGCCAACTTTTAATGCCCGGCATTTTAAGAATCCGCTTACATTTATAGTTCCTGCAGAAACATTATCTTCTGGAATTTTATCTACAGGAATGCTTTCTCCTGTTAAAGCAGATTCATCAACGGAACTTGAACCTTCAATTACAATTCCATCTACAGGAATGTTCATTCCAGGTTTTACTATGAAAATATCGCCTGTACATACCTGATCAATTTTTGTTACAGTTTCTTTACCATCTTTTAGTAGAACTGCAGTTTTTGGTGAAAGTTTCATCAGGCTTTTAAGTGCATTTGTAGTCTGGCCTTTTGATTTTGATTCCAGAAGTTTTCCTACTGTAATGAGGGTTAAAATCATTGCAGCAGATTCAAAATAAAGGTGAGTGGTAAAATCAGAATTTCTACCTTTTACTGTTATGGAACTTATGACAAAAAGTGAATAAACACTGTATAGAAATGATGCAGATGAGCCTAGTGCTACAAGAGTGTCCATATTTGGAGCTTTATGAATAAGCCCCTTAAATCCGCTTATAAAAAATTTCTGGTTTATTATCATTACAACAGCAGAGAGCAAAAGTTCATAAATTCCAATTGAAAGTTTATTGTCTTTTAAAAACGCTGGAACAGGCCAGTTCCACATCATGTGGCCCATAGAAACATACATAAGGGGAAGTAAAAAAATAATGGAAGCAATAAGGCGTTTTGCAATTTTTGGAGTTTCAGTATCTTCCAGAGTATCATTTTTATCTTCAACTGCAGTTTTTTCTGTTCCAGAAACCAAAGAAGCACCATATCCTGCATCAACTACTGCTTTTATAATTTCAGATGCAGAAGCAGATCCTTCTACGCCCATTGAATTTGTAAGCAAACTTACAGAGCAGGAAGTTACGCCGTCAACTTTTGACACAGCTTTTTCTACACGAGCGCTGCAGGCAGCACAACTCATTCCTGTAACATTGTATTTTTCCATATTAAACTTCCTTATTTCATCAGTTTTTGAAGAGTTGTTACCAGTTCATCAATTACATCATCATTTCCCTGACGGATATTGTCTGCCACACAGGTTTTTACATGATTTGCAAGAAGAACTTTATTAAAGCTGTTTAAAGCTGAGGTAATAGCAGAAACCTGCATAAGAATATCTGTACAATAAGCTCCAGATTCAAGCATGCCTTCTACACCGCGTACCTGACCTTCAATTCTTTTAAGACGATTCATTAAATCTTTGATTTCTGTTTCTTCCCGGTCTTTGTGTTTACCTGAACAACAGCAACATTTTTCTTCCATAAGTCACATCCTGTATCGTTTATTATACCCCCTGAGGGTATCTAGTAAAAATATACCCATAGGGGGTATAAAAGTCAATATAAAAACAGGGCTTCCGCATTATAAACAAAAATCCTGAATTTTTGGCTCCCAGTCACGGTTGCGTGATTCAAAACCGCGCAATAATGCGCTACACGCTTTTTGTGGTATAGAAACTATTGAACTGCCGCTTCGCAGCAGCCACAAAAAGAGTGTTTTTGAACCACGCCCCGCTCCTT
>JALEPQ010000057.1 GCA_022768685.1 Spirochaetia bacterium | reverse complement strand
CATTCAGTGTTGAATCAGGTGCAGTTAACAGCGGAACAAGTGTAACAATTACTTGTGCAACAGAAGGAGCAAAGATTTACTACACAACAGACGGAACTGCACCAACAGCGGAAAGCACAGAATACACAGCTGCAATCAGTGTTACACCACCAATGACACTTAAGGCAATTGCTGTAAAGAGCGGAATGAACGACAGTGCTGTAGCAAGTGCTAGTTATACAATAAAAGGAACAGTAGCAACCCCAGCATTCAGTGTTGCTTCAGGTGAAGTAGACAGCGGAACAGAAGTAACTATCACTTGTAGCACAGAAGGTGCAAAGATTTACTACACAACAGACGGAACTGCACCAACAGTGGAAAACACAGAATACACAGCTGCAATCAGTGTAACAGCGGCCGTAACACTTAAGGCAATTGCAATAAAGGATGGCATGAACAACAGTGCTGTTGCAAGTGTTAGTTATACAATATACACTCCAAAATACAGTGTTGGCGACTTTGTCTTAAAAGAGGGAACAATTTTGTCTAAAGATAAGACTCCAGAAAGCAATACAGTTGCCGCAGTAATCGTACGTGCTGATACCTTAACAAAGCCAGCCCTTGGCGTAGGAATTTTTCATAACAAAAGCGATATTGAATGGTGCACAACTAGTGCCGCAGGTTACATCCCATACATAACTGCTTTGCAGGGAGATAAAACAAGCGGCTACATGGATGGAAGCGACGGCTGGGATTTACTTGTAGCAGCCTGTGAGGATTTAAAGAATGCAACTTCTGAAACAATAGAGACTGTTGCACAAAACTACCCTGCATGGAATTATTGCAGGAATTATGGTGCTAACAATGGGCTTGAAGGAGACCTTGCAACAGGCTGGTATTTACCAACTGTGGCAGAACTGGGCACAATCTGCCAGAACAAAGCTGTAGTAGATGCAAGCCTTTCAAAAGCAGGCGGAACCCAGTTTAGCTCATACTATTGTTACTGGTCTTGTTGTCAGAACCCTTCCAACTGTAGTAACGTGTGGGGTCTGTGTTTAAACGGTGGCAGTGGCAGAATGGTCACCGACAACAAGTGCTTCAAGGAATATGTTTGTAGTGTTAGGACTTTTAACTAGTGGTGCGTAAGAACTGCCCCTGGCTCGTGCTGTGAGTTTTAATACCAGCGTACGCGTAGTTTGCACAAGCCGTGAGTTTTTTAACGCTTCGCTAAAAACTCACAAAAATTAAGCCCGGCTTTTTTATTTTGTACTATATTGATTTTTTATTAATTTGACGAAAATGCTTATTGGTGGTATATTAAAAGAAAGGAAATGCCCGAACGTCGGGTTATCTCCACTTTTTGCGAATAGCCGCCGTTAGTGAGTCAAACTTGGGCGGCTATATTTTTACTCTTTTTTATCTTTTAGATAAGAGAGCACTGCTATAACTGTAGTGATTATTGTGGCAACACAAGTTACTAGAGCAATAACACATTCACAAGTCATACGCAAAGCCTCCCAAAATTAAATTCCAGCAAAAGCCAGTAGAGTTTGGGAGATAACCGCCAGTTCAGGCACTTCCAAAATCAGTATAGTATATGTATTTTATTTTGTATAGGTTATTATTCAGAAGTGTTTGAGTTTTTTATTCTAAATGAATTGCAATAGATTTGACGAAAAAGCTGGTTGGTGGTATATTAAAAAAAGGAAGAAGTGCCCGATTCTGTCGGTCGTCTCCACATTTTCTGGTGATAAAGCCGTCCAATGCATTGCGAACGTATGGGCGGCTTTACTTTTTAACTCTTTCTATTTTGTAAGTAAGAAAGGGCTGCTAGAATGAAAAGGGCTAAATTAATAGCCAACGAAATAATTTCGTATAAAGTCATTCCGCAAAGCCTCCCTAAAATCAAATTCTGGCAAATCCAGTTGAGTTCGGGAGCCGCCACCATAGAATCTGGCTCTTTCAAAATCAGTATAGTACATATATCTTATTTTGTATAGGTGTATGTAAAAATGTCACAGTATCAGTCTTTTTTATAAGTGCGTCTGGAAATTCAAGTTAGTGTGACGAAATCAATCACTTTTTGCGCTTACATGTTGTTATCCCTACGGTAGAAAATATCATAAACAGCGGCTGGAATTAGTGATTGTAGTACTTGGGGAGTCATTCAATTTGACTTTTGAATAAAGTATTTTATAATTTAATAAGATGATGTTTGAAACTGTACTTGAAAAGGCGTATGCAAAAATAAATTTCGGCTTGAAGGTTTTGCCAAAAAGAGAAGATGGATTTCATAACATTGAAAGTATTTTTCAGACTATTGATTTATATGATGAATTGATAGTTTCATGGAATGAAAAAAAGGAATGTAAGGTTCATTGTGAATTTATGGACCTGCCTGCTGAAAATACTTTAACAAAAGCATATAAAGCATTTGTAGAAATAGCTGGAGTGGAAGTTCCTGGAGTTAATGTAGAATTAAAGAAAGGGATTCCATCTGGTGGAGGTTTAGGTGGAGGATCTTCTGATGCCGCTGCCTTAATCAGAGTGCTTGAAAATATATGTGGAATTTCACTTTCTAATTTGCAGCTTGATTATGTGGCGTCAAAAACGGGAAGTGATGTTTTCTTTTTTATGCACGGTGATAAAAATGGAAGATCCTGTGCATTAGTTTCCGGACGCGGTGAAATTGTAAAAGAAATAGCTCCACGTAAAGATTTAATTTTGTTGTTGATTTTTCCAAAGGTAAGTTCATCTACTAAGGAAGCTTATAGTCTTGTAGATGAAGCGTATAACCGGGGAGAAGAGGTAGAAGGTCCTGATTTTTCTGAATTAGAGTTTGTTTATAACAAATCTGTTCAGAATTGGTCTTTTAAGAACACATTTACACCTGTTATTTCTAAGGTTTATCCTGAGATTGGAAAGGCAATAGGTGAGTTAGAAAAACTAGGCTGTTGTTATGCTGAAATGTCAGGTTCTGGCTCAACAGTTTTTGGTGTGTTTACTTTGATACAACAAGCTGAATTCGCGTGTAATTTGCTTGCTGCTACATGGGATTGTAAACTTGTGCGTACTATTTAATGTTATATCTATTTGCGGAGGAGAAGAATGCAGATTACAGAATTAAGGATTAGAAAAGTAGATGATGATGGAAAGCTTCGTGCTTATGTTACAGTAACATTTGACGATTGTTTTGTTGTTCACAATGTAAAAATTATTGATGGTAAAAGCGGCTTATTTATTGCAATGCCAAGTAGAAAAACTGCAACAGGTGAGTATAAAGATGTTGCTCATCCAATTAGTCCTGAATTTAGAACAGAATTACAGGATAAGATTCTTGCAGAATATAGAGCCGGTCATGTAGAAACTGGCGGATTAGAAGATTAAGGATATTTATAGTATAAAGGTGATTCTTTATGGGAATCACCTTTTTTTTTTCGATAAATTCATTTTTCATTTCCTTTATATTTACAAAACTTCTTAAATTTGTTATATTAACATACCTTTTATTGGGTCGTCGGCAAGCGGTAAGCCCCCGGCTTTTGGTGCCGGTATTCCACAGGTTCGAATCCTGTCGACCCAGCTAATATTAATTATATAGGATATAAGGAGCTTTAAGAAAATGAGTAAAGTAGTTATTAATGCTAAAACTCGTACAACAACTGGTAAAACAGCTGCTAAAAATCTTCGCAAAGTAGGTCGTATCCCTGCAGTAGTTTACAATTCAAAAGGTGAAGCTACAATGATTGATGTTGACGAAGTTGAATTCAACAAAGTATGGAGAACAATTACTCCAACAACTTCTGTTACATTAAATGTAGATGGAAAAGAAAGCCTTGTTTTGATTAAAGATGCTGAATACTGTATCAGAACTGATAAAGTATTACATGCAGATTTCTTTGCACCAGATGCTGATCAGAAATTAGTTATTACAATGAAAGTTCACTATACAGGAACTCCAGCTGGTGTTCTTCGTGGTGGTTTCAAAAAAGAACGCAACAACAAAATTAAGATTAAGGCTTGTATCGGTGATCTTCCAGAAACAGTTACAGCTGATATTTCTAAAATCAACGTATCAGAAGCTTTACGTGTAAAAGATTTGAATCTTGGAGATAAAGTAGAAGTTCTTACTTCTGCAGAACTTCCATTAGTTACTGTTTCTCCAGCTCGCTAGGATAAACTTTAATTAATAAATAAAGGCTGTCACTTATGGCAGCCTTTTTTGTTTTTTAAGAAAACATGACATTAAATCAATTTGAACAATCTGTAAAAAATAATCTTCCATCAGATTTAGACTCATTAAAATCAAGAGATATGTGTTTTGGTGCTGCTGTAAGTGGTGGTGCTGATTCAATTGCTCTTTTGTTAAGTCTTTCTCATATTTTGAAGCAATATAAAATTCCCTTAAAAGTTGTTTCAATAAATCACAATATTCGTTCATATGAAGAATCCTATGGAGATTGTCTGTTTGTAAAAGATGTGTGCAATGAACTGTATCAACGTGGATTTGACGTTACCTGTGAGATAATTGAAATTGAGGCAGGTAAGGTTCTGGAGCTGGCATCTGAAAGAAAAAATGGAATTGAGGAAGCTGCCAGAATTTTAAGATATTCTATTTTTGAAAAATTTATATATCAGAACAATATAAAATATTTTTGTATAGCTCATAATCAAAATGACCAGCTTGAAACTTTATTAATGAGATTTTTACAGGGAAGTTCGGTGGATGCTTTACAAGGGATAAAAAATCATAATCAGATAATTCGTCCACTAATAAATCTTGAACGGTCTGAGATAGAAAAGTATCTTCGTTCACAAAACTATAGCTGGAGAACCGATTCAACAAATGAAAATACATCATATCTTAGAAATAATATTAGAAAAAATCTAATATCATTTTTAAATGAACATTTTTATGGCTGGAAGACTGCTGTTTTGAATGGCGGAAAAAAAGCCGAGCAGGATTCTTTTATAATTAATCAGATTTTAGATACTATACCTGTTGAAAAAAATAAAGATGAATGCAGCATTGAAAAAAATATTTTTGAAAGTCAGCCTGATGGTTTGAAAAATCGTATTTTACTTAAAATGTGCAATTCTCTTTCCCTGGAAAACAGGATTCCGTATGTATTTTTGCAGGATTTTATTTCTGCCTTATCTTGTGGAAAGGTTTTTGAAAAAAAATATAGTGATCTTATTTTTTGTTGCGAAAAGAATAAGATTTTTGTAAAAAAATACACAAATCTCAAAACTGATTTATCTTTTTTTGCTATAATAGAAAAAGATGGTATGTATACTTTTCCTTTTGGAAGTGTGTATATTTCGCAATCCAGCGGAAAATGTAATTTTCAGTTTAATGATTATTATTGCTCTGCTAAAATACAATTTCCTTTTATTCTCAGAAATCAGGAAATTGATGATGAAATTTGTTGTAAAGATGGGAAATTTAAGAAGATTATAGATATATATTCTGATTGGAAAGTTTCTGAAGATGCTAGAAATTTTATACCTGTAATTCAAAAACTGGAAAATAATCAGGAAATAATCGGTATTTTTGGTGAATTTCTTGGCTATAAAAACTGGATTGTAATTTAATAAAAGGATTTTCTCTGGAAAATGAAAAAGCACTTTTTTTTAGTTTTAGGACTTAGTATTCTCTGCTGTAATTTAGGATTTGGTCAAAAATCTGCACAGAAAGCAAACAGAGTTACAGCTTTAAGATGTTTAAAACTTGCAGAAAATTGTTTGATGGGAAAGGATTATCAGAATGCCTATAATCAGGCGGTTCTTGGACTTTCTTATGATGATTCTGTTTCTGATTTAAGTTATGTGATTGCTGCCAGTGAGTATAATATGGGGGCTTCAAGAAATAAAGTTATTTCAGATTTAGAAAAAGCCTTTGAAAAGAAAGAATGGGTAAATTATTCTAATACTCAGGCAAGAATATTGCTTGCTGATTTATATTCAGATACAAACCGTTATGAAGAATCTTTAAATGTTCTTGATGAAGTTCCTTTTATTTATTCAGCTGATGCAGAATTTATAAGGGTAAAGAATTATTACCGCATTGGAACTGATGAGTCTTGGAATGAAGCACGGTTGAAAATAAATGCTTCAAGAAGAATTTATCCAGATGATAAACGATTTCCTGTAGTTTTCTTTGTTTTTGAAAATCTTCGTAAAAAGTTTTGCCAGGTGTATAAAATTTCGTATGAAATTCCTGAAATAGTTTATAATATTGCAGAGGCATATTTACCTTCTGTACCTGATTATTCTTCAGCATCTCAGAATATTGATATTGAACTTCTGGCTGCAAATTTTGCTTCTGAAGATGTAAAACAGAGACTTGTAAAATCTATCCTGTCTAAATCAAAAATTCAGACTCCTTTACTTGTTACTTCGGCACTGGAATGTGGTGTTTATACACAAAAAGAAGCTTTTACTAAATTTTTTGATTCTACTTCTGGGGAAATAGATATACTTTCTCTTGAATTTTTCCTTTCCCAGATTACAGAACCTGATGTTGTTCAAAATGTTTGTGAACTTTTGACAAACTATGAAGGAAAAATACTTGTAGATGAAAATCTGGATCTTCAATACGAAGTAATAGTGAATTATAAATTAGGACGTCCAGATACATTTTCTTATGATTTTAATAATGATGGTATTTTTGAATATGAAGGCCAGTGTGATTTAGGGGCTCCTCGTTATGTATATGCAAATAACAGAAGTTTTGAATTGTTTTATGAAGATTTTCCTTGTGTAAATCAGCTTGAATTGTTTTCGGATAATATAATTTTTTCTTTTGCACCTGGAGATTTTTCCTATGTGCCTTTCCTGATGAAGAAAAATGAAATCCTTGGAAATTTTAATGTTGATTTCTATATTCCCTGTATGTTTTCTAACCCAGATTTAATGATTTCTCCTGAATTAAATAAATGTGCAAATAGAGTGACAATTCCTATACATGAAAAAGAGAATTGCAAAGCTGTTTACCAGACTTTCAAAGGAAATGTTGTGAACGTTAAATTTTTTGAAAATGATGTTCAATATGGTTATGCAAATTTTGAAGATGGACTGCCTTTTGTCAGACTGCTTGATAATAACCTTGATGGAATATTTGAAACTACAGAAGTATATAAATCCATTGACGATTCTTTGTTTTCAGAGGATGAACGTAATTATTTTAAAGAGAATAACAAGGCAGATGATATTTTTGGTGGATTAGTTTCAGATATTTATCTATCTAAGATTTCTATTGATTCAAATTTAAATTCAAAAATAGAATTTCAGGAAGAGTATCTGCCTTTTAATGGTAAAATAATTTGCTGGGATAATGATGATGATGGTATTTTAGATTCAAAATATATAAGGCATCCTGTTTTAAATGGGAATAAAAATGAAGAAATTATTTTTTATGATTCTGTTGGAAATGAAATTATTAATATAAATATAAATAATGATATACCAGTTAAGATGATTTCTGCTGATCATGAAATAATGATTTATGCAGGAAAGTTGAATAATTTGTATTGGATTTCTGACGAAGGAGATGCTGCTCTGGAAAAAGAAATTTATTCTATTATAAAAAATAAAATTCCGCAGGGAGTAATTGGAATTTATTCTGTTGGTGAAAAACGAGTTTCTGTAATCAGAGTTGAGAATAATTATTTTTGCCGTTTAATTCCAGAAAATAGTATTGAAAATGAATAAATATATTAAGTTTTTTATTTTTCAGCTTTATTTTATATTGTTTCTTTCTGGTTGTGTAAGTTTAAATCAGCCTAAAAAAATCTCTGATCCAATTAATTATTCAGATGAAAATGTTGTTGAAAATGAAATAAAGACAATCAGGGAAATAAGATTAGAAGACTGTACAAAAGCTTTATGGCGGGCAAAGCTGCTTAATAATAAGGATATAATTCTTGAATGTCAGAATATAGTTTATATGAAACTGGAAGAAGCACTTGAAAACAAGAATTATTTTGATACAAGAAAATATTATCTTTCCTTGAAAACTGTAAACTTTAATTTTGATTCTGAAATAGAAGATAAAGTTTTTAATCTTTCAAATTCAGACGTACCTGGTTTGACTTCTGAAAATCCTAAACCTCCTAAAAATATTAGCGATTGTTTGAATGCAACCTGTACTATTTGGGTAGACAGGGGAATTCAGGTAAAAAATGGGGCTGGCTATGCAGATATCATTATTGGTTCTGGATTTTTCATTGATAAACGAGGCTATCTTGTTACAAATCATCATGTAATTGAATCTATGGTGAATCCTAAATATGAAGGTTTTTCTAGACTTTATATAAAATTACTTTCAGATTCAGATACTAAGATTCCTGCAAAAGTTATTGGATTTGATCCTGTTCTTGATCTGGCACTTTTGAAGGTTGAAATTGAACCAGAATATGTTTTAAGTCTTGGGTCAAGTAAAGATTTGAGTGTTGGAGATAAGGTAAGTGCAATAGGTACACCAATCGGGCTTGAAGGAACTTTAACTTCAGGAATTGTTTCTGCAACTGATAGAAAACTTACGAGTTTAGGTAATGTTTTTCAAATTGATGCGGCTATAAATTCAGGCAATTCTGGAGGACCTTTGATTGATGAAAATCTTAATGTACAGGCAGTTGTTTTTGCAGGAATGCTTCAATTTCAAGGATTGAATTTTGCTGTACCGGTAGAATATCTAAAACAGGAATTACCAGTGTTGTATAATAATTCTGATTCGGGAGAAGTTATTCATAACTGGCTTTGTGGATATGGGCATACCTACAGAAATGGAAATAAAAAAGCTGGACTGGAAGTTCAATATGTTATGCCAGGGGGATCTGCATTTTTAAGTGGACTTAAATCTGGTGATGTGATTACAGAGATTGATGGAAATCTCATAAAAAGTATAGATGATTACCATTTTTTAATGATGAAGTATCAGTATGGAACTATTTTGAATTGTAAGTTCCTGAGAGATAATGAAGAAAAAACTTGTTTAATTTTTCTTGAAAACAGACCAAAAGATCCTTTAAATCAGATTTATAAAAGTGATTTGATATGTAATTCTTTTGTTCCAATTTTCGGGATGAAATTAATTCCTGCATCGACAATGAATCATAATTCATATAAAATAGAAAGTATCATAAAAGGAAGTGTTGCAGATCAGATGAGTTTTTCTGAAAATGATTTTGTAACTGTTCGTGATGTTAAGTTTGATAATGATAAAGAATATTTTATTGCACAAATATCAACACAACGCCGGAAAAAAGGATTTTTGGATATCTCTATGATTCTTTCGGCAAGTTATGATTCACCATACTATTTTTAGGGGAAATTTTTTATGGAAATGAAGTATAAACGCAACTTCTGTATTGTTGCTCACATTGATCATGGTAAATCTACTTTATCTGACCGGTTAATTCAGAAAGCAAAGATTATTGATGACCGTAAAATGATGAATCAGATTCTTGATAACATGGATATTGAACGTGAACGTGGTATTACTATAAAAAGTCAGGCTGTAACTATTCCATACCATGCAAAAGATGGACATGATTATGAATTAAACTTTGTTGATACTCCTGGTCATGTTGACTTCTCTTATGAAGTTTCTCGTGCTATTGCTTCGTGTGAAGGTGCATTACTTTTGATTGATGCAACTCAGGGGGTTGAAAGTCAGACTGTTAGTAATATGTATATGGCATTGGAACACGATCTGACTATGGTTCCTGTTATTAATAAAATTGATCTGGCATCAGCTGATATCCCTTCATGTAAAAATCAAATTGATAATGAACTTGGATTAGATTCTGCAGATGCTATGTGTGTTTCTGCTAAAACTGGGGAAGGAATTGATGATCTTTTAGAAGCAATTGTTACAAAATTTCCTGCTCCAAATGGAAATCCAGATGGAAAACTTCAGGCCCTTATTTTTGACTGCCACTATGATGTGTATCGTGGTGTAATAGTTCATGTAAGAGTAATGGAAGGAAGTCTTAAAAAAGGCGATTTAATTAAAATGATGAGTACTGACACTGAATATAAAGTTGAACAGTGTGGTATTTTTAAAATTGATTATGAAGAAACAGATGTGCTTGAAGCAGGTGATGTAGGATATATTATTTCAGGTCTGAAAACAGTAAGTGATGTAAAAGTTGGTGATACAATTACAACTGTTGGAAATCCTGCAGATAAAGCTTTACCAGGTTTTAAGGAAGTAAAACCTGTTGTTTATTCTTCAATTTATCCAATGGATTCTAATGATTATGAAGAATTAAAAGACAGCATGGAAAAATTAAAACTAAATGATGCGTCTTTGGTTTACGAAAAAGATAATTCTTTAGCTCTGGGAAATGGATTCAGATGTGGTTTTCTTGGGCTTCTGCATCTGGAAATTATTCAGGAACGTCTGGAAAGGGACTTTGATCAGGCCGTAATTTTTACTGCACCTTCTGTAAGATATCTTCTTCATCTTTCTAATGGTGAAGATATGTATATAGATAATCCTTCTGAGTATCCTCAGGGTAGAATAAAAGACGCAGAAGAACCTTATATTAAAGCAAGTATAATTACTCCTGCAGAATATCTTGGTTCAATTATTGCTCTCTGTACTGAAAAGCGGGGAATGCAGACTAACATGCAATATCTTGATACAAAGCGGGTTGAATTAAATTATGAAATGCCTTTGTCTGAAGTTTTGTTTGATTTTTATGACAGATTAAAAAGTTATAGTCGCGGTTATGCCTCTTTTGATTATGAAGTTATTGGTTACAGACCTACAGATTTAGTAAAAGTTGATATTTTATTAAATGGTAAAATTGTTGATGCTTTATCTTTATTGACTTTTAAAGCAAATGCCGTAGAACGCTCAAGAAAAGTCTGTGAACGTCTGAAGGGAGAAATAAGCCGTCAGCAATTCAAGGTTGCAATTCAAGGTGCCATTGGCGGACAGATTATTGCTCGCGAAACAGTAAATCCTGTAAGAAAAGATGTTCTTGCAAAATGTTATGGTGGTGATATTACCCGTAAACGTAAACTTCTTGAAAAACAGAAAGAAGGTAAGAAACGTATGAAAATGGTTGGTGACGTTGAATTGCCACAAAGTGCATTCCTTGCCGTTCTAAAAGAAAACGATGAATAAAAATAAAGGGATGACCAAAAAGTTTACTTCCTAGTGTCATTTCGAACTTGTTTCGGAATCTATAGACCTAGATATAGTGTGGATGCTGAAATAAATTCAGCATGACAGGACTTATTGGTCATCAACTTTTTTCGTTAAAGGAATTTTAAGAAGAAGTCAATTTCAGTTCTGATTCTATTTAGAAAACTTTGATTTATTTCAAATTTGAATCCATCTGGAAAGTGAATGTATAAGTAGTCTTTTGCAGATAAAAGTTGATTGATTTTTGGATACAATTCAGTTTCTGAAAGTTCAATTTTTCCTGTAAGAATATCTCTTAATTCAATCAGATCTCTTTTTTCAGATAAAATGTATTCATTTATTTTAGTGGCTTTCTCATTGGAAAATTTCTGTTTTTTTATTTCAATTTCTGTAATATTGTCACAAACTGGTTTTTTTTCCAGAATATTAAGTTTTATTCCACATTCAGAAGAATCAAAAAGATTTTTAATGGAAGCAAAATAACCATTAAATAAAAAAGCATAATTTTGTAATGATGGGGTTGTATAAAAGACATTTGATTTTTTGTCCAAAAATTTGATTACGTTTTTGTTGAAAGCTGCATTGTAATTTTGTACAGGTGATAATCTTGTATTTGAAATCAATTTTTCTTTATGAGACATGGTCTGTTTTCCATGAGTGAGTCCTGCACTGTAAGAAAAATCAAGACCATATAAAAAAATTGGAACAGATAAATCTTTTCTAAATTTAACTGCATAATAAACCATGGTAAGTCCAACAGAACCAAAAGGAGGATTTTCTGGCGGTAAAATATTTTGTTTTTGTAATTTCTTTAGAAAATCTGATTCTGAAAATAAAGTAGTAAAATAACAGAGATTTTCTTTTTTTATGTATCTTGATATCTGAGGTGCAGCAGAAAGTCCCACAAAATACTGAACATTGTAGTTCTGGAGGCCTATAAAAGCTCTATTTATAATAAATTGTGCTTCTTCTATAAACACCCCGTCAGGAACGATGTTATGGGCTATTAATGATGAGAGGGAAGTATCAGTACAAAGAATAAAATAGTCTTTTTTGTTTAATGAAATTTCATTGATTCCTGAATTAATACTTTGTCCAGCACCAAAGCAAACTATAGGTTTAGTTATTTTTTGTATATAGGAATTGATGTCTGTTGTATCAGGTAAAATTTTAAGGTTTTTAAAAAAGTCCTGGCAGTATCTTCTACCAAAGGTTGTAAGTGTTAATCTGTTGGACCAGAAAGTCTTTATGGAATTAACACAGGATTCCTGAAGTTTGTTGTATAATTCAGAATTTAATTGAATTCCTGCAGAAAAATCAATTCTAATAACTCTTTTGTAATTTCCTGCAAAACAAATTGTTTCTCCACTTTTTAGAGTGTATTTATTTTGTGAAAGTATTACCCCCAGATTATAGACTTCATCTATTGATAAAAAATGAAAATTTTTTATTGAATTATATGAATCTATGTTTTCTGTAATAAATTGATGAAGATCAGGATTAAATTCACAGCCAAGAAGTATACAGTTTTCTGGCAGCTGTTCTGACAGTTCCTTTAGCCCATAATTTAAAACTGGGGAACAGCATAGGACTATTGTTCCTGAAAGAATTTCAACTTGCTTTACTAAAGTTAATATGGATTTGGAAGGATTATATTTTGAGTATAAAAATCGATTATTGTATGAAACAGAAAAGCCCTGCGATGTTTTTACAAGGCAGGGCTTTTGATTATTAGAAATCATTAAAGTTTAGAGAAAGCCTGATCGAAATTGTTCTTTAATTTTTTATTGTTAAGGAAATATGAACTTATAGCATATTTGTCTACATCGTCAACATGTGGTTCAGATTCTGCAGAATCAGCTTTTGTTGTGTACTGTAATACAACAACATTGTTGTTCATAACGATTGGTTCAGAAACTTCGTTCATATTCAGGCTGAAAGCAGTTTTTAAGAAAGTTTCATTTGTATCTGCTCCGTAAAGAGCACTTTCTGATGACTCAAATTTTGATGCTACTGATGTATTTCCATAATTCAATGGGAATGGACTTATAGTTTTGGATTCAACACCAAATTCTTTACATGCAGCATCGAAATTATTAGCAGCTGCTGCTTTGAATGCTTTTGCTCTTTCTGTGAAGTATGTTTCTGTCATTTCCTGTTCAAAAGTAGATATATATGTAGAAACCTGTTTAATAGTATCTGAATCTGTAAAGTCAGCTTCTTTAGCAGTTGTATTTGCCATAAAGAGGGTAAAACCAGTTCCTGTTTGAATTATATCAGAAACATCACCCATACCTAAAGCTGAAAGTTTTGTAATGTCATCTTTATTTGTAAGGATGTTTTCAATCTGATACTGGAATTTGTAAAGCAAGTTTCCTTCAGAATTTACATAAACACGCTGTCCGTATTCTGTAACAGCATCTTCAAATGAAATCTCACTGTTTGCAAGTCTGTTTGCAACTGTTTTAGCTGTTGATTTGTCTTCAAGTGTAATTGCAGATAAATCATATTTTACAAATTTAGATGGGTTAGCTTTTCCGTATGCAAGTTTCATTTCTTCAGGGTAACTGTCAAAAGCAAATGCTGCCATATTAAATCCGCGTTTTTCTTCATTGAATGAAGCAAGAAAATCTAATTCAGCATCTGATTCTTTAACACCATACAAAGCTGTTGTTCCAAATAAATCTGTATTTGAACCAAAAACATCATCAATAAAGCGGGTTGTTGTTAAAACTTCTTCAATTGAGTTTCTTAAATCACGTTTATCATTTTCATCAGCCTGTTTGTAAAGTTTAGGTGAATATACACCATTTTCCATAAAGGAATTCATCATTATGCGGTTTACAGCTGATACAGGAACAGTATAACCTGAGTTTTCAACTTCATCCTGATAAGCTGTTGCAAGAACTGCCTGCTGGAATGCACCGTTGAAAATGTAATAGTAGGACTGATCATTAAGTTCTACTCCACGGCTCTGGAGCATCTGTGCATTGTAAGATACTTCTTTTGCCATAACAGATTCTTGTTCATAACGGATTGATTTTCCGTTGTAACTACCAAATTCAGGAAGTCTTCCGTCATTTTTTCCACCACTTAAAAATCCTGTAGGTGTAAGAATAATAAATGCGAAAATTACAATAATAAGAATGATTATTGATCCAAAAGTATAAGTATGTTTTTTCATCTTTTTTTAATCCTTAGAAGAAAATTTATAAAGTAAATAATTTTAACACTTTATCGAGATGTTATCAATGATTTTTTTGCATTATAAAGTTGAACTGCTTCATCCAGTAGAAGTTTTATTAGCTCTGGGAACTGGAGACCTGCTGCTTCACACATTTTTGGGAACATACTGATTGAAGTAAAACCTGGAAGTGTGTTTATTTCATTCAAGTATACTGCTCCAGAATCTTTATCAATGAAGAAATCTACTCTGGAAAGTCCTGTTGCATCTAATGATTTATAAGCTGCACAAGCTGTTTTTCTTATTTTTTCCAGATCATTTTCTGAAAGATTTGCAGGAATCTGTAATGCAGCTCCATTTGGATCGTTGTACTTTGCGTCAAAATCATAGAAAGTGTGATTTGGTACAATTTCTCCTGGAATATAGGCAACAACTTCTTCTGTTTCGCTGTCTGAAGGGAATGTAACTGAGTTTCCTGTAACTGAACATTCAATTTCACGGGCATTTATTGCTTTTTCAATAAGAACTTTATCATCCCATTGGAAAGCCTGCATAAGTGCATAGTTTAATTCTTTCTGGTTATTTGCTTTTGAAGCGCCGTTTGAAGAACCTGCACAACAAGGTTTTACAAATAATGGCAGACCTAATTCTTCGATTGTTGCTTTTACAACTTCATCGAAGACAACAGAATTCAAGAGTGTTGATTTTTTTATGCAGACATAAGGAACAACAGGAAGTCCTACACTCTGCCAGATCATTTTTGTTTTTTCTTTATCCATTGTTACTGCAGAAGCCATTGTTGTACAGCCCACATAAGGAATATCTGCCATATCAAGAAGTCCCTGAATGCGGCCATCTTCTCCATAAGTGCCGTGTAAAGCTGGAAAAACAACATCAATTTCCAGGGATTTCCCGTTTACAGCAAGAGAATCTTTTGCAGCTCCAGGAATTACTGTTACCATTTTTGATGTGTTTGCTTTTATTGACAAAGTGGCAGAGTTATCACTGCAGACACGTTCTTTTTCAGAATCATCCTGAAGGTACCACTTACCGTCTTTATCAATACCGATTAAAACGATTTTATCGTCTTTAGACATTCCTCTTAAAATTGAAGAAGCTGAAATTAAACTGATTTCATGTTCTCCAGAACGTCCGCCATAAATTAATGCAATATTCATTTTATATCCTCGTAAATAATTTTAATTTTTCATTTCTGCAATTGCAGTTTTTGCTTCTGAAATTTCATCGTAAGGCATTACAAAATCTTTGTAGATGATGCTGTTTTCATGAGATTTTCCAAGAAGAAGTACAATGTCATCTGACTGTGCCATTTTAAATGCTTCGCGGATAGCCTTCTGACGTTCATGGATAATGAATAGATTTTGATTCATTATCTTTCCGCCTTTTTCAGCTCCTGCTGCTATCATTTTTAACAGTTCAACAGGATCTTCGTTACGAGGATCTTCATCTGCCAGAATGATTATGTCGCAATATTTAGCTGCAATTTCACCTTGTAATGGGCGTTTTGTAAGGTCTCGTTCTCCACCGCTTCCAAAAAGACAGATCATCTTTCCTTTGCAGCGTTTTCTGATTGGAGGGAAGATTGTTTCAAAAGAAGATGGTGTATGTGCATAGTCTACTATAACTTCAAAAGGCTGTCCTTCAGTAATTTCTGTCATTCTTCCTTTAATTGGAACTAATTCAGGAATTTTTGAGGCAACTTCACTGTAAGAAAGCTCTGTTACGGAACTTACTGCAAAAACTGAAGCCATAAGATTATATGCGTTGAATGCTCCTGGTAGAGAAGAAGAAACGGAAATTGTTTCATTTTCTGGTGTAAGAATATCAAATGTAAGTGATGTAGATGTAGAATTGATATTAAGGGCTGTCATGTATTTGATACACTGAGGAATGGCTGGAAGTTCTGTATCTTCATTTTCTGTGCTGGTTGCTGTTTTTCCGGCTTTTCCTAGTGATGTGAATCCAAATACCGGCTGTTTTGTACAGTTTGCAAAAAATTCTGCAGACTTATCTTCAAGGTTTACTATTCCAATGGAATTAATTTTTCTTGAAATTCCGGCTATTGTTTTTACGTGATTATGTTTATCTAATGCTCTGAAAAGATTTGCTTTGTCACTTCTGTAAGTTTCAAAATTCTTATGAAATTCCAGATGTTCCAGAGTAACGTTCATAAAGACACCGCAGTCAAAAATAATGTTACCGCAGCGGTTAAGTTTTGTGGAAAGCCCGTGAGATGATGTTTCTACAACAGCATATTCACAGCCATTTTCAAGCATTTCGTTTAAATGATGTTGAATGACAGGTGCTTCTGGTGTTGTCTGATGCTGAGGATTTGGAAGTGCATCCCCACCCATAGAATATTCAACTGTGGAAATAAATCCTGCTTTTTTTCCGCAGGCTCTTAATAACTGCCAGATAAAACTTACTGTGGAAGATTTTCCTTCTGTTCCTGTAACTCCGATTACAACTAATCTTTCTGAAGGATTGTCATAAAAACGGGCTGAAACTGGAGCCATGGAAAAACGGGCATCAGGAACGTTGATTAATACTGGTGCATATTTAAAAGATTCATCACCGAGCATATTGTCCATTGTTCTGGAAATAATGGCCTTTGCAACTTCATTCTGCTGGTCTTTTGTTAAAATTCCTTGAAAGATAATTGCATTTGCACCGGAAAGTATTGCCTGGGCAATAAAACGATTGCCATCTGTATGTGTGCCTGGCAGAGCAAAGAATAAAGAATCTTTTTCTACCTGACGGCTGTCAAAAACCAGGTTTGTAACAGGAATATTCTGAATTTCAGATAAATCCTTGATTAATGATCCATCTACCGCAACAACATTGTTTTCAAAAGCTGGTAGAAGCTGAGAAAGTATTTTTTTCATAATATAGTAAATATATCGCCTAATTTTGATTTAGTCATTATAATAATGCTTATGTTTGAAGTTCGTGTGGAAGCTGATTTTGCAGCAGCTCATTTTTTAAAAGATTATAATGGTAAATGTGAAAATCTTCATGGTCACAATTATAGAATATATGCTCATGTAAAAGGTCCTGAATTAAATGAAGGCGGAATGCTGCTGGATTTTACAAAATTAAAGACTGCTTTACGTTCTGTATGTAAACAGCTGGATCATACAAACTTAAATGATTTTGACTATTTTAATCAGAATCCTAGTGCAGAAAAAATTGCCATGTATATTTATGACGGAATAATAGATGCATTAAAGGCTATTGGTGAAGATTTGTCTTATAAAGCTGATTCTGAAAAACCTTATTTGTATGCTGTAGATGTTTTTGAAACTGATACTAGCAGAGCAAGATACATGCCTGATAATTAATCTGGTATTCTGAATTTATTTTTCTTTGTAATTTTATCTGGCTGGAGAATTGAGCAGCGCGTAAGCGGCCACCGTAAAGTTCTGAAAGAACTGCGGAGGCTGAACGTTAGTGAACTGCGAAATGCGACTTGGTGAGTTGTCTGGCCTAAAAAAAATCACTTTTTTTTATTTTTTTTCTCAAATTTTTGTAAAAATGATACAATCGCGGCTAAATTCTATACATGGAAGAAGTTTTAAAAATTGATGAAGATGCTGAAATTCTTTATGCGGATAATCTGATTGGCAGGACGGCCTATGAGAATTTTGGGATAAAGTATCTGTTTCCATGGCAGCAGATGGTAATTTCAAATATTCTGGAAGCTTATGAGTATCACAAAATGATTTGCAAGATGACTGCTCAACAGGTTCTGGAGTTTAACAAGGAAAATACTGATTCTTTTTGTTTAGGACGGCAGATTGTGCTGTTGCCTACGGGGGCAGGAAAATCCCTTTGTTTTCAGATTCCGGCTTTGTTGCTTGATGGGCCTACTTTGATTGTTTATCCACTTTTGGCTTTGATGACTGACCAGCAGCGCAGAATGGAAGAAGGTTCTTTAAGAAGTGTGACTTTCCGTGGAGGGCAAACTTTAGAGGAACGAAGGGTTAATTTTGAAAAGCTTAAAAATGGAGCAAAAATTATTCTGGCAAATCCCGAAGTGCTTGCTTGTGAGGATTTACTGGAGGAACTTAAAACTGTAGGAATTAAGCATATTGCTATTGATGAGGCACATTGTGTCAGTGAATGGGGAGATTCTTTCAGACCAGGTTATTTGCAGCTGGGGAAGGTTATTGAAAAAATCAATCCGCCTGTGATTACGGCTTTTACGGCAACTGCTTCACCTGAGGTTTTGTCCAGAGTGTCTCAAATTCTTTTTAATGGTGAAGCTCATGTAGTTAGAAGTGAAAGTGACAGAAAAAACATTCACTATTTTGTGAAAAAGGCTGCCGCAAAGAAAAAAGAAATTCTTTATCTGGTAAAAAATGAACTTCATCCTATGATAGTTTTTTGCGGAACCCGGACTAAAGCGGAAGATATGGCTAGAGAAATTAATGCCTGCTTTGGAAAAGGAACTGCAAAATTCTATCATGCGGGGCTTGAGAAAAGTGAAAAAGATTTTATTGAAAAGTGGTTTTATGAAAGTAAGGATGGGGTGCTGTGTGCAACTTGTGCCTATGGAATGGGGGTTGATAAAAAGGATATAAAAACTGTGGTTCATCTGGAACCTTCTGCCACAGCTGAAGCTTACATTCAGGAAGCTGGGAGAGGTGGCAGGGATGGAAGTGTAGCAAAGGCTATTCTTGTGTGGAGCCCGGAAGATTCTGTAAACTTTGGAAAATATGACAGCAATTCCAGACAGGCTGCTATGAAAAAGTTTGCAGAGACTAAAGATTGCAGGCGACAGGTTCTTTTGGATGCACTTGGGGCTGAACAGGCTGTCTGCAGTGGTTGTGATTTATGTAACAGCAGAAATTCACCTGAAAAAAAGAAGTCTTATTCTGACTGGGAAAGTGCATACAGGTTAATAAAGAGACATCCTCATTTTTATACTGAACAGGATATTGAAATGAAACTTTTTGAAAACATGAACAAAAAATCCAGAGCAATTCTTCATAAAAATATCTGGGAGCATGGAGATGTTCAGAATATTATTGCACAACTGAAGGAAACTGGCTTTGTAAGAATAGATAATGGTTTATGGAAAAACCGGCTGGTGGCAACAGGGGAAAATACTCTTGAAAAGTGAAGTTATTCATCGCCTCCATCATTATCTTTTTTTTCTGCTGCAGGCTTTGGTGCTGATTTTGGAGCTTTTTCTTTTTTAGGACGAGGTGCACGTTTTTTCTTTGTATAATTGGCTACAAATTTTGCGAAAGCAATTACAAGAATCATCAGGATTGTTGTAACTATAACTTTAGGATCTTTTAAGACACCTGATATTATATGAAAATATTGTGAAAAACTCATAACTTTTATATCGGAAATATTTATGTTTCTCTTGAAAGAGAAATCAGTTTTCACTAATCTATTGCCATGATTGGAATAGTAGATTATAACGCTGGGAATATTACCAGTGTAGAAAGAGCATTAAAAGCTTTAGGAATTGATTTTATTTTATCAAAGAAACCTGAGGATTTAAAAGATTGCGAAAAATTGATTTTTCCTGGGGTAGGTGATGCAGCTTATGCAATGAAACAACTGGCAGAATCTGGTTTTGATAAATTTCTAAAGGAATGGTGTGCCGAAAATAAACCCCTTTTAGGAATTTGTCTTGGTTCACAGATTATTTTTGACTGGTCTGAAGAAGGTGGAACTGACTGTCTTGGTCTTGTAAAGGGTAAAATACAGCATTTTCAAACTTTATCTCCAGATATTAAGAGTCATGGTATTAAAGTTCCTCATATGGGCTGGAATAACATTGTTCGTGAAAATGGTGATTGTCCTATTCTGAAAGATGTTCCTTTGGCTTCTGATTTCTACTTTGTTCATTCGTATGTAATTTGTCCTGAAAATGAATCTGTAATTAAGGCTTATGCAGATTATGGTGTAAAAGTTCCTGCTGTCATTCAATGTGGAAATATATACGCCTGTCAGTTTCATCCAGAAAAATCAGGTGAGGCTGGCTTAAAGATTTTGGAGAATTACTGTAATGCTTAAAAAACGAATTATTGTTTGTCTTGATGTAAAAGACGGAAGAACTACTAAAGGTGTAAAGTTCCTGAATAATATAGATATTGGTGATCCTGTTGATATGGCAAATGAATATTATAAACAGGGTGTTGATGAACTTGTTTTCTACGATATCATGGCTTCTGCAAGAGGTAGAGGTCCTATTCTTGATTTAATTTCCAAAGTTGCTTCACAGGTTTTTATTCCCTTTTGTGTAGGTGGCGGTATTGGTTCTATTGAAGATATTCGTTCTACAATTTTAGCTGGAGCTGAGAAAGTGAGTCTGAATAGTCAGGCCGTTAAGAATCCTGAACTGATTACAGAAGGTGCCAGAATCTTTGGTAACCAGTGTATTGTTCTGGGAATGGATGCTGCAAAAGATGATTCTGCACCTAGTGGCTACAGAGTTTATATTAACGGTGGACGTGTAAAAACAGATCTGGATGCCCTTGAATGGGCAAAGAAAGCTGTAAGTCTTGGTGCAGGTGAAATTGTATTAAATTCAATTGATGCTGATGGAACAAAATGTGGATATGAAATTAATCTTACAAAGATGATTTCTGAAAATGTAGATGTTCCTGTCATAGCTTCTGGTGGAGGAGGAACTCCTGGCCATCTTGCAGATGTACTGAAAGAGGGGAAGGCTGATGCTGCATTGATTGCAAGTATGGTTCATTCCGGGGCATATACAATAGGCTCAATTAAAAATGATTTGAATAAATTAGGTGTTCCAGTAAGACTCTAGATATCAAAATAAATCGTGAGAGCCGGATATAGTGCCTTTACGGTATAATGAACATAAAAATCCGGTTATAGTTGAAAAGTGAACTTGCACGATTTTGAAAAAATCGTGAGAGCCGGATAAAGTGCATTTACGGTATTAAGAAAACTTAAAATCCGGCTCTAATCCATTAAAGTAATTTCAACGCGACGATTTTTACTTCTTCCTTCCTCTGTATCGTTTGATGCAATAGGTTCTCTGGCTCCTTTTCCCTGAGTAAAAATGTGGTATTCATCACGGACTTTATTATGAATCAGATATTGTGCAACTGTATCAGCACGTTCTTCAGAAAGAATCTGTCGTGCTTTTTCTGTTCCTCTTAATGCACAATGACCTGTTACAAGCAGATCATTAGAATAATCCTTGAGAATTTCTGCAAGTTTCTGAAGTTTGATGATTTCAGATTCCATAAGACGATTAGAATCAGGTTCAAATTGAATGTTATCAAGACTGATTGTTAATCCTCGTTCACCTTTTTTTACGCTGATATTTTCAAGATCCTTAACCGATTCCTGAATTGCAAGAAGAGTTTCATCATCATTTACGGAATGATATTCCAAAACTTCTCCATGCGCAGTGCTGCAGAAAATGTAGGAATTTCCTCTTATATCTTTAAATTTTATTTCAAAATTTTCTGTGTAATGATCAATTTCACCTTTTTCATTGTTCCAGTATATTTTTTGCTGCGCATATCCTGTTGTGCCGGCATAAGTACTGTTTATATTCTGATTTCTGAAAGGTCTGTCTAATAAATCATAATAACAGTCAATAATGTTCAATGTTTCACCGTTTATTTCTTCGTCACCTTTGTAAGTGTATTTTGCTGTAAAGGGGATTTCTATTGCGTTTGTCATATTGAATAATTCTCTTAAATCATGAACTTCCATTCCCTGAGCAGTCCAGCTTTCTCCGATTTTAATTTCTTTATCTATAAAACCTGGAACTCCTCTTACTGTTGGAAGAAAACGATTATCAGAATCAAACATTTTTCCTAATGGAGTTCTTTTTATTGTAACGTCAGCTTCTTCTCCCCAGTTTAAGGTTCTGCCAGACATGGCAAGAAGATAATTTTCTGTGGTCATGTAATGGGTATATAGAGTTGCGGTTCCATCAGAAAGAGTGTTTTTGACTGTTGTTGTAGTTCTGTTTATGATTTGAGTTTTGTTATTCAGAATACCGTTAAAGTAGGCTTCTTCCTGAATAGTTGATGTATGATTGTAGGAGTCACCTTTTTTCTGTTTGTATTTAAAAACTACACCACCTTCCGCATAAAGCTGTAAAAAAGTTAGAAATAATAAACAAAGAGCTGAAAATTTTTTCATATTTAAGCGACCTTTTTTATAAAAAACTTTACAATTAATTTTATGGAATATTTAAGAAATTTACCACAAACAACTATTTATTTTATCGGTATATCTATTGTTTTAGTCTTCATTATTTTTTTTCAACACCTTTATTTTTCAAAAAAACTTTCAAAAATCAGAAAAGATGCAGTTAAACGTTCCCGGTCTGTAATTAATGGGCAGATGATTGAGCAGGTGGCTCCGTTTTTACCAGATTTTCCCTGTAATCCTTCAGATGCCCGTTTTGTTGGTAAACCAGTAGATTTTATTGCCTTTAAGGGATTATCGGATGAGGAAATAGAGGAAATTCAATTTATTGAAGTAAAAACAGGGCAGAGTACATTAAGTGAAAGAGAAAAGCAGATAAAAAAAGCTGTTAAAGAGGGCAGAGTAAAATACATAGAATACAGATTGATACAGTAGTATTTTACCCTGCTTATTAAAGTTTTATGATTGCAGAATCATCACCACTTAAATAACGGTCGCATAATTCAAAGGGCATAGGTTTTCCCCGTAAAAAACCTTGAACAACATTACAGTTGAATTTTTTTAATAAATCCAGCTGATCTTTGTTTTCAACTCCTTCTGCAATAGTTTCCAGTCCCATTTTACTGACCATAGAAATTATGGAACTTGTAATGTTTGCCTGAACTCCATCTTGAGAAGTAATGTTATTTATAAATGATTTATCAATTTTCAAAGTACTGAGAGGAAGGGCCTGCAGATAGTTCAAAGATGAATAACCTGTTCCAAAATCATCAAGAGAAACTCTTATGCCCATTTCTTTAAGATCTTTCAGTTTATCAATTACAGAATCCATATTCTGAATCATAACTCCTTCTGTAATTTCTACTTCAAGTAAATCTGGATTTATACCATATTCCTGAATAAGAGCTTGAAAATCAGACAGGAAATTAGACTGATTTAACTGGAGAGGCGAAACATTTACAGACATAACTCCATCAAAATTATAGTTAGTTTCCCATTTTTTAAGTGTTTTTATGGCTGTTTCAAGAACCCATTTTCCTATGGTTATAATCATTCCAGTTTCTTCAGCAAGTGGAATAAAAACTGAAGGAGATATTTCTCCAAGTTCTTCATCAGTCCACCTTAAAAGTGCTTCAAATCCTCGTAACTTGCCTGTTTCAATATCAAACTGAGGCTGATAATATTGCTGAAACTTACCTTCTGATATTGCAATATTAAGGCGACTTTCTAATGTAAGATGCTGAATAAATACACGCTGCATCTCAGGTTCAAAATAAGTACAGTTATTGCGGCCGTTTTTCTTTGCATAGTGCAGAGCCATGTCCGCAAATCTTATAAGTTCATCTTTTTGTTCTGTGTTATCAGGATAGATTGAAATACCACCAGATACCTGAATATTTTTTAACATGAAAGCTTCAAAAATAGCATCAACTATATTTGTTATTGTATCAAAATTATCTATGTCGGAAAGAAGTACTAAAAATTCATCATCTCCATAGCGGAAGACTTTTATATTTTCCCGCTGGAATGCCTTTAAAACTGCTGCAGTTTCAATGATGATTTTATCACCTTCTTTTTCACCCATAGATTCATTTATGGACTTCATGTTGTCTATGTCAAAAATTACTACTCCGGCATGTTTTTTTGCATACCGGCTGTCTTCCATAATCA
Source organism: Spirochaetia bacterium (assembly GCA_022768685.1). GTDB lineage: Bacteria > Spirochaetota > Spirochaetia > Treponematales > Treponemataceae > Treponema_D. The sequence goes on along the minus strand of JALEPQ010000057.1, from coordinate 28,386 downwards.
CATCTAAAGCTTCAGAAAAACCAGAACGGTTTAAAAGTCCGGTAAGAGGATCTGTTATTAAAGACGCCTTTAATGCCTGTGAATAGTTACGTTCTGAGGTAATATCGGTAAGGGTAACTACAATGAAATCTTTGTTTACAACTGAAATTTGAAATTTAAACCAGGATTTCATAATTCCCGAATAGAAAACAGTTTCTGGTGAGGTTAATCCATTCATGGAATTCATTATCATATTATACCAGGGGATTTCGTACTGAATTCTGTCTTTAAATTCGGACCATTTTTTTGAATTCTGGATTATGTGTCCTGTAGTTTCCTGCATTTTTTTATTTTGATAAATTACTTCAAAATCTGTTATCTTTCCGTTTTCATCAGGAATTGTTTTTGCTACAAAAACTGGATTTGTAATATTGTTTAAAATTAATTCTAAATCTAGTGCCATGGCGAATACTTTTTCAGGTTATTCCTTGTAGGGAATAATATTTATACTTTTTTTATGTGTGTAATGTCACTTATAATAAGTGAATTAACGTGTTCTGTCAAAAGGTGATTGTAGTTACACGGGTTGATTTTTTTTAGAAAAGGATGGATGTTTTCAGAATGTTACTTCCATCCTCTGTGTTGTTCAGTTTAAATTAGTCTGCTGAAAAGCGAATTTCCTGCCAGCGAGAATTATATTTGTCTAAATCTGCACCAATATCCATTTTAAGAACACACTTGTCCATAGCAGAAGCTTCGTAGTGTGGTGTAGTGTGCATATACTGTCTTGCTTCTGGCACAATGTAATCAGGGAAGCAGAAAAAGTCCAGGAACATTGCGTAGTTTTCTGGTTTGTAGATATAGTTGATGAATTCATTAGCTAAATCATAATGTTTTGAATCTTTTAAAATCATCATACTGTCTAAATAAGCTGGACCACCTTCTTCTGGAATAAAGAAATCAATTGTATCTTCCCATTTTTCTTCTGGAACTTCACCATAAGTAACTTCGGCATATCCCTGACAAAGCCAGAAATCTCCGCTTGCAAACTGTTTTCCAAAACCTTCTGCATCAAATTTTACAAGATTTGGTTTCCATGATTTCTGAATTAATTCAGCAGCTTCATCAAGTTCCTTTTCATTTACAGAATTTGAATCGTAATTAAGAGTTACAAGAGCGTCTGCAAAAACTTCACGTAAGTCATCCATCATAGTAGCATGACCTGCAAAACGTGAATCAGAGAAAATGTTCCATGAACGTTCATAATCCCAGTTTACTTTTGTTTTATTTACAGAAATTCCAGCTGCACCTAAGTAGTATGGAGCAGCATATTTCATTTCAGAGTCATAAGTTGCTTTTTCAAAGATACCAGGATTAATGTATTTTTTGTTTGTCATTTTAGACTGATCTAATTCTCTTACCATTCCCTGTGCAATCATGATTGAAGCATAGTCCTGTGAAGGTACTACAATATCATATCCTTTTGCACCTGCACGAAGTTTTGAATACATTTCTTCGTTAGAGGCATAACAGTCAACCTTAACTTTTACACCGTATTCAGTTTCAAAATTGTGAACTAAATTTTCTGGAGTGTAATAAGTCCAGTTGTAGATGTACAATGTCTTGCCGTCATCTCCACATGATGTAAGACCCATAACAGCTGCAAAAAGGGCAGCCATAATAAATAAGGAACTTTTTTTCATAAAAAATCTCCTAAAGGAACAGTTCCATAACTTTTCCCAAAAAAAAGAGTAGAAGGTGAGTTTTTCACCAACTGAAATGTATTTTGCAACGCAAAATGACTATCTTGAAGCTGCAAAAGTTTTTAAGCTTTTACGCAAGATTACTGTAAGAACTACAATTACCATAATTAATACAAACGAAAGTGCATTAATTACTGGACTAACTCCAAATCTAATCATTGAGTAGACATAGAGTGGTAGAGTTGTACTTCCAGGACCACTTACTAAAGAGGTGATTACATAGTCTTCCATAGACATTGTTACACTCATCATGAAGCCAGATAAAATACCAGGCATAATAGCCGGAATTATAACTTTAAAAAGTGTCTGAACTTCAGTTGCGCCTAAGTCATGACTTGCTTCAATTATTGAATAATCAAAAGAGTCTACTCGTGCACTTACCATAAGGTAAACAAAAGGAAGACAGAATGTTGTATGTGCAATAAAAATAGTGAATAATCCTAGAGAAAGTTTTACTCCGCTGAAGAAAATAAGCATTGAGGTTCCCATAATAACTTCTGGAAGTACCATAGGTAAAAAGCTGATTGTCTGAATATAAGTTTTACCTTTAAATTTATACCAGCTGTTTCCAATTGCTGCTAAAGTTCCTAAAATTGTGGCAACTAAAGCAGAAGTAATAGCTACAATAATTGTATTCAGCAAAGCTCTCCATAGAGGCTGAGATTCAAAAATCAATTTTTCATACCATACAAAAGAAATTCCTGTAAAGTTTGTATCTTTTGATTTGTTGAAAGAGTAAAAAATAACAACAAATAATGGAATGAAAAGAAATACGACTGTTAAATAAAGCACCAGATTTGAAAAATGGAACGTTTTATTGTGTTTTTTCCACTGTCGTTTTGCATGGCGCGCATTTTCAGAAGCTTTTTTTAGAGGTGAAAAAATCTTGTAAGGATTTGTCTTCATAAAGTTCATTACTTTGTACCTCCTGTGGAATCATCTTCTTTTGTAGAGATTTTTTTCATTTCTGCATCTTTTTTATTAGATGTAAGCATCCACATAATAGCCAGCATACTAACAAGAGTAAGAATTACACTGAAAGCAGATGCAAGAGGCCAGTTACGAACTTTCTGAACCTGGTCAACAATAATATTTCCAATCATATAGCTGTCTTTTCCACCAACTAACTGTGGAACTGTATAAGTACCAAAAATTGGAATAAAAGTAAAAATCAACGCAGAAATAATACCGCTTTTAATTCCTGGCAAAAGAATTTTCAATGTAGCTGTTGGTTTGTTAGCTCCTAAGTCTCGTGCAGCTTCTATTAAACTGAAATCAAAACGATCTACAGCTGTAAAAATAGGAAGAATTGCATAAGGAAGATACATATAAATATTTACAAGAATAACAGCACCCTGAGTAAACATGAATTTTGCAGGTTTATACTGGGCTTCAGGGTTTCCTAATCCTATTTTGTGCCAGAGATTAAAGAAAAACTGACCTATATTATTTAAAATACCATTATCCCCAAGAATAGTTATCCATGCAAAGATTCTTATTAAAGAGTTTGTAAGGAAAGGAATTACAACCAGAATAAGAAACAGTGTCTGATGTTTACTTCTTGCCATGGCATATCCACATGGAAGGGATATAATCAGAGTAATGAGAGTAGAAACAAGTGTAATCCACAGTGTTCTTACAAAAATTTTCCCATAAGCAGCAGAAAATACCTGCTGATATGCCTTTAATGTAAATTCGTGAATTACTCCACCGTATACATCACGTTTCATAAATGAATAGCAAATGATGATTACTATTGGAATAATGAAAAAAACTGAAAACCAGAGTCCCATAGGCCATGAATAAGCAGGACCTGGGTTTGGTTTTTTATATTTTGCATTATGTGCTTCTCTGGCTATTTTTAGCTGAGCACTTTCATTTGTATTTTTTTTCAAGGTAGCCTCGTTATAAATTATATAATGTGTAAGCGGACGGCCAGTTTAAACATTACTTATGAATATCTTCAACAATATAGCCGTCTTCTGATGACCATGAAATGTAAACAGTATCTTTCCATGCAATATCTGGACCATCATCCAGGTAGTTTGTGTGCTGTTTAAATACTTTTACAATAGTTCCATTTTCAAGACGAACATAGAATTTAGACTGGAAACCTGTGTATACAGGTTCTTCTACGATTCCTTTGAATACGTTAATATCCTGTCTTCCATTAACGTTTGGAATTTCTGTTGTAATACGGATTTTTTCTGGACGGATTGTAAATGCAACTTTCTGTCCTTCATCAGTATGTTCATAATCTGTAACGAGAATATTTTTATCTTGTTCTTTAGTCTGCTGTGTATCTCCAGGAAGAGGAGTCTGAATACCAAGTGCAGGTGTATTTAAAGTAACATTGTACTCAGTTCCTGTCTTACCCTGGAATGCTTCACATTTTACTACAGTAGATTCAAAAAGGTTTGTTTCACCAATAAACTGAGCAACGAACTGTGTAGCTGGACTTTCATAAATTTCGTATGGAGTACCAACCTGTAAAACATGACCTTTGTTCATAACAGCAATTCTGTCAGAAACAGCAAGGGCTTCACTCTGATCGTGAGTTACATAAATAAATGTAATTCCGATTTTGTCATGAAGATTATCTAAATCTACTAAAAGGCTGGAACGTAGTTTTGCATCAAGAGCAGAAAGTGGTTCATCTAACAGTAGAACTTTAGGTTCATTAATAAGGGCCCGGGCAATAGCAACACGCTGTTTTTGACCGCCGGAAAGCTGATTTGGCTTTTTATAAATATGTTCATCCAATTGAACCAGGTGAACATATTCTTTTACCTTTCTGTCAATTTCATCTTTTGGAGTTTTTTTAAGTTTCAAAGGAAACGCAATATTATCGTAAACTGATAAATGAGGAAATAATGCGTATGTTTGAAAAACTGTGTTTGAATGTCTCTTATTTGGAGGTAATGGGACTACATTTTTATCATCAAAAAGTACTACACCATCATCTGGAAATTCAAAACCTGCTATGATGCGTAATAATGTTGTTTTACCGCATCCCGAAGGACCAAGTAGAGAAAAGAACTCACCTGGTTTAATAACAAAATTGACGTCATCCAGGGCAACAAAGTCGCCGAATCTTTTGGATACATGATCAATGGTAACCTGACTACCTTTCATATCAAGCAACCTCTGTGTAGAAAAAAAATCACCTTCCATGCGGAAAGTGGACAAAAAGCATTTTTTTTATAGTAAACATAAAAATGCTGTATATCCGCTTTTTAGTCAATATAAAACAATTATAAAATAGTAATTTTTTTATTTCATTTTTTTTCAGTTAAAATCAGAAAAATTGTATATAAACAAGTGGCTTTTATGTTATACTTTAAACATATAATAAATAGAAAAAAACGAGGTTTATATGGTTTCTATTATTCTGGGTATTGTTTTCATTGCTTTTACTGTATTTGCTGTATTGCCAGTTTGTCCTCTTGCATGGGGTCCAGAAGTAATTGCTTTCTTAAAAGGTTTTGCACCGGTTTTAGCTGCATTTATTGGTTTAATATGTGTATTGATTGGTGTTGCTGATTTAAAAGATAAAGCAGAAGCAAAAAAAGAAGATGCTGCCTCTAAAGATACAGAATCTAAGGAAAACAAATAGGAAAGAACTATAAAATATAAAGGGGCATAACGCCCGAGAATTGAATAGTTGCGTCAGCAAGTGCGCCAGTTTTGAAAAAACTGGATAGCAGCTTTGCTGCGTAGAGCACCGACCGTCAGGGAGCTATGAAATGCGAGTTGGCAGGGGGACTGGCGCATTGTAATTTTAAAATAAGTTTGTATTGACACACAGACTGCAAATAGAGTATATTATCGTACCCGTTAATGGATTTTGGACTGCTCATCTGAAATTCATAGCATTTTAGAATCAGATGCAAGGATTCTTGAAGTGCAAGATAAATTTCTTAATTTTAAGGTATTATCATGGAAACAATTTTCGTTAAAGAATACGAACAGGCTCGCAAATGGTATGTTATTGATGCAGCCGGAAAACCAATGGGACGTGTAGCTGCTAAAGCTGCATACATCGCTCGTGGTAAGAACAAATCTTCTTACACAAAAAACCAGTTAATGGGTGATTTTGTAGTAATCATCAATGCTGAAAAAGCTCTTGTTACTGGTGGAAAAGAAAAAAAGAAGGTTTACTATCATCACACAGGTTTTGTAGGTGGACTTCGTGCTCACACTTATGAAAAACTTCTTGAAAAACATCCAACACAGCCAATGCAGCTTGCTGTTGCAGGTATGCTTCCACATGGACGTCTTGGTCGTAAGATGTTAGACAATGTTAAGATTTATGCTGGTGCTGAACATCCACATGCTGCTCAGAATCCACAGCCAATTGAACTTTAATTAGGAGTTAGACGATGGTAAAAAATATTGCTATTGGTACAGGTAGAAGAAAGACAGCTGTAGCTCGCGTTTTTGTTCGCGATGGTTCAGGAAAAGTTGTAGTAAACGGAAAAGATGTAAAAGATTACTTTGCTACTGAAGAACAGGTTCAGGTTGTAAATCAGCCTTTAGCAGTTACTTCAATGGGTAGCAAATACGATATTCTTATTACTGTTCAGGGTGGTGGATTGAACGGACAGGCTGCTGCTTGTTTACACGGTATTTCTCGTGCATTAGTTCAGATTGATCCAGATGCTCGTACAGCTCTTAAAGCAAACGGATACCTTACTCGTGATTCACGTATGGTTGAACGTAAGAAGTACGGTCAGAAAGGTGCTCGTAGACGCTTCCAGTTCTCTAAACGTTAGTTTTATACAGAACTTTGCAAAGGCAGTTTCCTTATGGAGACTGCTTTTTTTTTCTGTTTTAATAATCTTTTCATATGTTATACTTATTTTTATGGTAATTAAGTCTATAGTTCCTGTATCATACAAGGGAATGTACAAGATTCAACCTGAAGAAGGTTCTGCTTTTTATACCAGAAATTTTTATCTTTCTTCAATTAAAATTGAGTTTATTGAACCTGGTACAGAATTCACTGGTGAAACTGAAGATGAATTGCTTGACAGCGGATTGTGTGCTGCAGTGGAATTTAAGGCTGTTCAATATCTTGCACGAGCAGAACAATGCCGTTTTAAACTGCTGCAGAAACTGATTCAAAAGGGTTATGAAAAAAAATATGCTGATTGTGCCCTTTCTTATTTGGAAAGTGTAAATTACCTTAGTGATGCACGCTTTTCAAGAGCATGGCTTAATGGAAGAAAAATCAATCATTATGAAGGATCTTCAAAGCTGATTTCAGAATTAATGAGTAGAGGGATTTCTAAAGAAGTAGCATGTGCTGCTGTAGATGATTTTTTTGAAGAAAATGATGAATTAGATTTTTGTTGTAAAGCTTACCAGAAGTTTTGTAAAAATGGAAAATCTGATGAAAAACTTATTCAATCATTACTAAATTCAGGATTTAGTTATAAAATGATTAAAGAAGCAAAAAAAATTGTTTTGCAGACGCAGTAGCTTTCTTTTGGGTGGGGATATTTTGAGAAAAAAAAATAAAAAGATATTTTGTTTAAGTCTTCTTTCCTTAATGTTTATTTCATGTCATAAACAGGAAGATTTAACCTTAGAACAAATTGATGAACTGATAAAAAATCTTGATTCACAATTGATAGAAAATACTATTTCACGTCCATATAAAAATCAAAAATATGAAAACGGTCTGGCTGGTGGTGTATGGAATGATACTATTCTTTCAGATCCTAAAACTTTTAATCAATTGATTGCAGAACGAGATGGTGCCAGCAGTGATCTTATAAATAATACTGTTGATTATCTTTTGGATTATGATCCTGTGGAGCGTCAGTGGAAAGGCCGTATGGCAGATTATGAAATTGAAACTGATGTGGAAAGGGATATACTTACAGTCCACTTTACAATTAGAGATGATGCCTTCTGGTCCTACTATGGTAAAGAAGACCTTATTCCTGTTACCTCAGATGATTTTGGATTCTGGTATGATGAAATTGAAGGTGACCCTGAATGTCATTCTGGAGGATATCCTTCTCAGTTTATGGTAAAAGCGGATGGAACTACAGCTCATATAGATTTTGTGAAAATAGATGATAAACATTTTGACTTTGTATTTCCAAGAATTATTGCAGATCCACTTTTAACTACAAATATGAACTGTTGTCCTTCATTTGTTTACAGGCCTGCAAAAGAAAAAGACGGAGTAGAGGGAATAAAAAATTTATTTTCTGTTGATTGTGATCCAAAGACAATTCCTTCTTGTGGAATGTTCTATATAACAGAATATATTCCTGCCAGACGCATAGTTCTTACAAAAAATCCTTATTATTGGGAAAAGGATGAAAACGGTCTTTCTGTTCCCTATTATACAAAAAAGATTTTTCAAATTGTAGGGGATCAGAATACAGATTTTCTTCTTTTTAATCAGGGGAAAACAGAAGTTTATACGCCAAGACCTGAAGATGTAAATGAACTGGTTTACAATCAGAAGAATGGCTATTCTGTTTATAATGCTGAAGGTTCTATGGGTGCTTCCATGTGGAGTTTTAATCAGAATCCTGTGAATAAGGACTCTGGTTTCTATTATTGGTTTACCAAAAAGGAATTTCGACAGGCAATGAGTTGTGTGCTGAATAGAGACAGAATTATCTCTCAGACTTATAGAGGTCTTGCATCTCCAAAATATGACTTTTTCCCGGAAGTGAATCCTTATTATAATCCGGATATTAGTCTTGAGTACAAATATAATCTTGATAGGGCTGAAAGTTTATTAAAAAAAGCAGGTTTTATTCGGAAAGAAGATGGATATTTTTATGATGATAAAAATCGTAAAGTGGAATTTGATCTTACCATTCCTTCCAGTACAACTGTTTATAATGATATAGCACAGATTCTTGTAGATGAAGCTTCTAAAATAGGTATAACAATAACAATCCGGCAAACTGATTTTCAGAAAATTGTTGAAATGATTACTTCAACTTATGACTGGCAGTCTGTTTTTATTGCTTTAGGGGCCAATCTTTTTCCTACACAGGGCTCTAATGTGTGGCCTTCAACTGGTAATCTGCATTTGTGGTATCCTCTTCAAGAAAAACCTGCAACAGAATGGGAAGAAAGAGTAGACTATCTTTATAACGAAGGTAAATATACTTTGGATGAGGCTGCTGCTAAAAAAATATGGGATGAATATCAAAAAATCTTTCTTGAACAATGTCCTGTAATTTATTTAATGCGTTCCAGAAGTTTTCTTGCCATATCAAATAAGTGGGATTTATCGAATGTTTACTATGATAATTTAAATGGTGCTGTTCTTGAGCATGTGTTTTTAAGAAATTAATGAGGCTTTTATGAATATTGCAAAAAAAATTGGATATACAGTCAGCTTTCCCTGGAAGTGGTTCAGAAAAAAATCTCCTCTGGCATCTTTTATAACTGGTCGTGTAATTACTATGGTGGTGCTTCTTTTTTTACTAGGATTTGCATTGTTTGGATTAATGGTACTTGCACCTGGTGATATTGTGGACCAGATGATGAGTCAGCAGCTGATGAGCAGTTCTGAAGGTGGCAGAGTAACATCTTCCAGTGAAAATAGTGAACTCATGAATGAAATTCAAGTTCAGCAGCTTAGGGAAGAATTTGGCCTTGATAAACCATTTTATGTTCAGTATTTTAAATGGCTTCATAGAGTTTTGATTGATCACGATTTAGGAACAAGTCTGATTTCCAGAGCTCCAGTCAGTTTTTTAATAAAAAGCAGATTGTGGAATTCTGTACTTTTGAATCTTATTTCACTTGTTTTTATTACTATATTTTCATTTATATTAGGAGTTTTCTTCTCCAGTAAAGCGGGGACAAATCTTGATATAGGAGTTACTTTTTTTGCATTATTTTTTCATGCTTTTCCAGGAATTCTCTTACTTATTTTGTTCCAGCTTTTTGCATCTGTAACGGGACTTTTTCCTGTTACGGCATATCCAGATTTTACTTTTGGAGAAGCTCCCTTACGATTTACTTTTAGTTATGTTCATCATATTTTTCTTCCCTTATTGGCATCTTTTTTGGGTGGAGCAGGAGGAACTATGAGAATGATTCGTGCAACAATGCTGGATCAGATGGGAATGCCTTATATTTTTGCTCTTAGGGCCAGAGGTGTAAGTGAAAAACGGGTTTATTTAAATCATGCATTCAGAAATACATTAAATCCTTATATTACAGGCAGTGCAAATCTTCTTGCCAGTTTATTCAGTGGCTCTTTAGTTCTTGAAATTATTTTTGCTTATCCTGGAATAGGGCGTTTGATGTATGAAGCTGTAATGCAGCAGGATATAAATCTTGTCCTTGCAAATTCAATGTTTATTTCTGCGCTGGTACTTGTGGGAATGCTCATAAGTGATATTCTTCTTGCAATTGTAGATCCAAGAATCAGATATAAGTAGGTTATATGAATAATTTCTGGCAGTATTTAAAAAAGCGAAAATTAGCATTTATTTCTGTTATTTTTCTTTTTATCATTTATTTTGTGATGATTTTTGCAGAATTTTTTGCACCATATTCTGCAACTCTTACTTTTGAAAATAATACATATCATCCTTCTAACATTCAGTTAAGTGGAAAAGTCAGGGAATACAGGGCCATAAACAAAATTACCTGGGAATATAGACGTGTGAAAAACAGTGAATGTATTCATCGTTTAAAGTGGTTTGTAAAAGGCGAAAAATATAAAATCCTTGGAATAATTCCTTGTGACCGGCACCTTTTTGGTACTGAAAATAATGCTTATCCTGCATATTTACTTGGAGCAGATCATCTTGGAAGAGATTTGTTCAGCAGAATTATATATGGCAGCCGCATTTCTTTAACAATTGGATTTGTTGCTACTGCAATTTCCATACTGCTGGCGGTTCTGCTTGGTGGAATTTCAGGATTTTCTGGTGGTTCCACAGATTGGACTATTATGAGAATTTCTGAATTTTTCATGTTGATTCCAAGTCTGTATTTTATTCTTTTTTTACGTTCTTTATTAAATACTAAAATGGATACTGGTACATCCTATTTTATTATTACAATCATTCTTGCCCTTGTAGGCTGGCCTGGAACAGCACGGACTATCCGGGGTATTGTTCATTCAATTAAAAGAGAAGAATTTGTTGTTGATGCAGATATTGAAGGTGTACCTCCAGTAATTATAATTGCAAAACATATTATTCCTCAGATTTCAAGTCTTTTAATAGTGAGTGTAACTTTGAGTGTTCCAGGTTTTATTATGAGTGAAACCACTTTATCTTATCTTGGTTTAGGAATTGCTGATCCTGCAGTAAGCTGGGGTTCCTTAATTAACAGAGATATTTCCACAATTTCGAATTTACGGAATTTTCCTTGGCTTTTATATCCTGTCCTGATGCTCCTTTTAGTTACTCTTGCGTTTAATTTTTTAGGAGATGCTCTAAGAGATTACTTTGATCCTTATGGAGCTGTTTTTTCAAAAAAATTTAAGTTTAATAAACAAGATTTTAATACAGAAAAAAAACATTGTGAAAATACAGAGGAAAATGTTATATGCAATGAAAATACATTGCTGGCAGTGCAAAATTTGAAAGTTACATTCCAGATTTTACGTGGAAATAAAATGATACCGATTTATGCGGCACGGGGTGTTTCATTCAGTTTAAATAAGGGTGAAATTCTTGGTATTGTAGGAGAATCTGGTAGTGGAAAATCTGTTTCTACAACTGCCATTCCCGGATTATTGCCTAAAAATGCATTTACTGAGGGACATATCTTCTATAAAGGTACTGATTTGTTAACATTGTCTCAGAAAGAATTACGGGAATATAGAGGTAAAAAAATTGCATTGATTTTTCAGGAACCAGGCCGTTCATTTGATCCTCTTCAAAGTATTGGAAAGGTTTTCTGGGAGACTTTTAGAATTGAAAATCCTAAAATTTCAAAAGAAGAAGCATATAAAAAAGCTGAAAAATTATTAAGTGATGTAGGCATTCCTGAACCTTCAAGCAGACTTTCTTCATATCCACATCAGTTTAGTGGTGGTCAGCTTCAAAGAATTGGAATTGCTCTTGCATTGGCTCAAAATTGTGAATTATTAATTGCAGATGAACCTACTACTGCCTTGGATGTGACTATTCAATCACAGATAATTTCCTTACTCCTTAAATTGAAGGATGAAAAAGGACTTTCTATTATTTTTATCAGCCATAACATTAATCTGGTTGCAAAAATTTCAAACAGGATTGCTGTAATGTATGGTGGTAAAATTATGGAAACTGGAACTCCTGATGATATTATAAATAATCCTGGTCATCCTTATACGCAGGCTCTTGTAAGTGCCCTCCCGGAATTTGGAACACACTATACCCAACAGAAAATGAGGTTTATTCCGGGGAGAGTTTCAGATCCTGCAAATCCACCTGCAGGTTGTCCTTTTTCTCCAAGATGTGCTTTTAGCAAAAATGAGTGCAAAAAAAATGAAAATAAATGCTGGAAGCAGAATGAAAAATAGTTTTTTAGTAAGAGGATTATATGAAGAAAATATTAGAGATAAATCATCTTTCAAAACAGTTTAACCTTGAAGCTGGATTTTTTTCAAAAAATAAACAGAATGTTTTTGCAGTTAATGATGTTTCTTTTAGCATAGATTGTGGATCTACTTATGGAATTGTAGGAGAGTCTGGTTGTGGCAAAACGACAACTGCAAGAATGATAATTCAAATGTATAAACAGACTTCTGGTGAAATATTTTTTTATGATGCAGATAATGAACTAGATAAAAATGTGTCTGATTATTCAAAGAAAGAGCTTCGTTTATACAGAGAAAAAGTAAAATATATTTTTCAAGATCCAGCCCGTTCATTAAATCCTAGAATGAATATTTATGATGTTCTTACAGCAGGCTTGAGGTATTCTTCTTTATGGAAAGGAAAAAAAGAATCTGTTGAATTGTGTGAAAAAATTATACAGGAAGTAGGACTTTCTTCAGAAGATTTATACCGTAGACCATCAGAGTTTTCAGGAGGACAAAGACAACGAATTTCAATAGCCAGAGGATTAATAATGAATCCTCAGCTTTTAATTTGCGATGAAGTTGTTTCTGCACTGGATGTTTCTATTCAAGGACAAATTATAAATCTTCTTACTCAACTAAAAGAAAACAGAAACTTAAGTTATATATTTATCACCCATGATTTGAAAGTTGCCTGTTTTTTTTCAGATGTGATTGGAGTAATGTATAGAGGTGTACTTGTAGAAGAAGCTCCAGCAAAAGATCTGTATAAAACTGCAGAACATCCATATACAAAACTTCTGTTTGCAGGGGCACAAGGAATGTTTAGCAGTTCTAATCAAGAGGTACAGACAACTTTAAAAATTGAAGAGTGCTGTCCATTTGCCTACAGATGTTCATACGCAACTGATTTTTGCAAAAAAAATATGCCCCATTTCAAAGAGGTTGAAAAAGGGCATAAAGTTCGCTGTGTGTTATAGAATGATTATCAACTGATGGTTAGATTTTAAACTGATTTATTTCATCTCCAATCTGCCTGATAGATTCTGTAACTTTTCCAGAAATTGATGAAAGAGAAGCACCTGTTTCGTTGATTTTTTTTGCTCCGGCAGACATTTCTGTAATGCTGTCTTTCATGTTTGCAGTTACATTCTGAAGATTTTCAATCTGTGAAAGAATATGCTTATTTCCCTCTGACATTTCCTTAGAAGCGGATTTTACTTCTGTTGTACTGTCATTCATGAAGTGCAGGGCATCTATAATCTGCTTAGAACCAATCTGCTGTTCTTCCATGGCACTTCTGATCTGTCGTAAAATTTCATCAGTACTCTTGATGCTTGTAGAAACCGAGGTAAATGCAGCTGTGGCTTTATCAGAAGCAGACACAACTTCAATAATGGAACTTTCAATTTTTGTAAGTTCATCACCAATTGATTTTGACTGGGATGTAGAAGTTTCTGAAAGTTTACGGATTTCATCAGCAACTACAGAGAAACCTTTTCCAGCTTCACCTGCGTGGGCAGCTTCAATTGCAGCGTTCATGGCCAGCAAGTTTGTCTGTTCTGCAATTTCTGCAATGGCAGTATTGGCATCCTGAAGCATTTTTGACTGTTCTTCAATCTGTCTGATTCTGTCATTTACATCAGATTGTGTATGAATGCCGGAAGTTGCATTCTGTTCAAGTTCAGCGAAAGAAGAAACCATTTTTTCTACAGAAGAATTTACAGCGTTGATGTTTCCTACCATCTGTTCAACGGCACTTGAAGCCTGTGTTACACCTGCAGACTGATTTTCAATCATCTTTTCAAGAGATTCAATGTTTGATGCAATTTCGTTTACTGCACCTGCAGTCTCCTGAACGCTGTTAGCCTGGTTTAAAATCTGGGAATTAACACTGTCAATGTTTGCAATAATCTGTGTGATTGAAGCAGCAGTGTCCTGGGTGCTGGCATTTAGCTGTTCATCTGCAATAGCAAGTCTATTTTGAGAATCTTTAATAGCTCCAACAATTGACTGCATTTTTTCTGTAAAATTATTGAACCCATCTACTACTGCAGAAACTTCTTGTTTAGCTTTCTTAATATTAAGACGTTTTGTAAGATCTGCATTTCCAGAAGCAATTTCTGTTATAGCCTGTCCAACATTTCTAAGAGGATTTAATGCACTGCCAATTCTGAGTGCTACAAGGAGGCTTATAAGAAGAATTATTCCTGTAAGTCCAAAGAGAATAGTTTCCATGCTTTTTAGTTTTGCAATAAATTCAGATTCACTTACCATTAATACAACTACCCAGTTAGCACATTCCACTGGACGATAGAACATAGCTCTCTTTACACCGCCTATTGTGAAATAGCCCCAGTCGGTTTTTCCTTCCAGAGCTTTTTTTACATTCATACCAAGATCTTCATATTTCTGATGTTCTGCAATTGCAAGTAAATTTTGTTTTTTTTCAACATCTTCTTTTTGAGGTGCTCCAATTGTGTTTCCTGTTGTTCTGTCTATTATTATTCCATAGCCAGTCTGTCCAATTTTTATGCGGGATGAAATATTACATAAAAAATCACAGTTTAAACATGCTAAAATAATACCTGTCATAGAGCCCTGTTCATTTTTTACAGGTGTGGCAATATTTATGGAAAGTGTATTTGTAACATTATTAACTGTTGGCCCAAATAGTACACTTGAATTTTTAGATTTTAAATCTTTGATTATTGGTGCTGATGAAAAGTCCTGTAGTCTTCCATTTACATAAGTTTGTCCTTCAGCAGAAAGATATGAGAGGCTGATTATTTCCTTAGAATTCCTCTTTACAATTGGAGATAGTGCAGAACATTTTTCCTGAATGGAAATTGATTCATCCTGAAAAACATCCATTGAAGAAATAAGTTCAAGAAACTTGAATTTTTCCTGAATAACTTCGCTTACAGAATCGTTTATTCGGTCTGCAATAACAAAAGCATCATCTCTATAAACTGTTCTTAAAGCTTTTCCTGAAAAGCGTACTGATATAAAGAATAAAGTAATGCTGCTGAGAAAAGTAGCATTAACAAATGCAAAAAGTAGTGTCTTTTTTAAACTACGCATAAACTAACTCTCCTTATAATATTAAATTATAATATACAATTATTGATTTACAAGAAAAAACGATTTCAAAAAAAATCCCAATAAAAATAGTGTTCTGCCATTTTTATTGGGATTCAGAAATATTCTTTATAAAAAAATTACTTACAGAATTCTTTTTTCAAAAAATCTAAGTCCAGTTCTGGATAAAGAACATGAGCTCCTAAAAGTTTGTTAACTCTGGCTCTAGCTTCTTCCTGAACTTTTGGATCAAGATCAATTTTACCTTTTGCAGGTTTTCCTTCTTTTGTAAGACCTGGTTTTGTTCCTTTGAGAACAAAGTCAATGATGTCAGCAACTTCTTTCATGTCAGCTTCATTCATACCAAGTGTTGTTAAACCTGGTGTACCAATACGGATTCCAGATGTCCACCATGCACCGTTTTTGTCATAAGGAAGGGCATTTGCGTTAGCTGTTACACCACACTGGAAAAGAGCTGCTTCGGCCTGTTTTCCTGTAAGCCCGTAAACTGTTACATCACAGAGCATAAGGTGATTGTCCGTACCACCTGTCTGGAGTGGAATTCCATGAGCCTTACAGCCTTCTGCAAGTGCAGCTGCATTTTTTACAACCTGCTGAGCCCATGCCTGATATTCAGGTGTTCTTGCTTCTTTGAAAGCAATTGCCTTTGCTGCCATAACATGACCAAGAGGACCACCTAATACCATAGGACAACCTTTATTTACATAGTCAGCAAATTCTTTTTTACAAAGAATCATAGCTCCACGTGGTCCTCGTAAAGTTTTGTGAGTTGTTGTAGTTACAATGTCTGCCCATTTTACAGGATCATAATCACCAGTGAAAACTTTACCTGCAACAAGACCTGCAAAGTGTGCCATATCAACCATTAATACAGCTCCACATTTATCAGCAATTTCGCGGAAACGTTTGAAGTTGATTTTTCTTGGGTATGCAGAGAAACCTGTTAAAAGAATCAAAGGTTTAACTTCCATAGCCTGTTTTTCAATTGCATCATAGTCTAAAAGTCCAGTTTCTTTATCTACACCATAAGGATGACTTTCAAACATTCTGGCAGAAACGTTCATTTTATAACCGTGAGTAAGGTGACCACCACATGAATAATCAAGACCCATTAATTTCTGATTACCGAATTTTACGCGTAATTCAGCGAACTGTTCATCTGTTAAATCGTTTAATGATTTTACTCCTAATTCTTCAAGTGTTGGAGTTTCAACTTTTGCAGAAAGAATTGCCCAATAAGCAACCAGATTTG
This sequence comes from Spirochaetia bacterium, assembly GCA_022768685.1. GTDB lineage: Bacteria > Spirochaetota > Spirochaetia > Treponematales > Treponemataceae > Treponema_D. The sequence goes on along the minus strand of JALEPQ010000057.1, from coordinate 11,777 downwards.
TATCAGCTCCAGAATGTGGCTGAACATAAGCATAATCTGCACCAAAAAGAGCTTCAGCTTCACGAGCTGCTGTATTTTCCACTGCATCAATGTTTACACAACCACCATAGTATCTGTGTTCTGGATAACCTTCAGCATATTTATCTGTAAGAAGGTTTCCCATAGCTGCCTGAGTGTTCAAAGAACAGTAGTTTTCTGAAGCAACTAATTTCAGGTGACTGCGCTGATTTTCCAATTCATTTACAATTGAGGCAGCAATATCAGGACCAACTGCAGCTACCTGCTGAAGATTTGCAACGTAAGCACACATTGCAGCTGTAGGCTTTCCATTACATGAAGCCAAATAATTCTCTAAAGGTGTAGACATAATATTTCCTCTGAAAAATAGATTTTAGATACTATAACACATTATAAAAAAATTAGGAATTAGTTATATGTTTAAATGATACTAAATCTATTAAGTATTTTTTAAGAAATGTTGATTGTGGCAGATTCCTGTAAAATTCTGTAAGATTACTGTATGACAAAGGAAGATTATAAAGATTTTTTAGATTTCTTATGTGTATCAGATAGAAAATCTTTTATTCAGGATTATCTGAATGAAGGTGGAATAGATGCCCCTGTTATCCAAAAAGAAGGAAAAAGTCATATTTACGTAAAATTTCCTTTGGAACAGTATAATCCTCTTTTTAAAATAAAAACTGTTATTGCCCATTATGATGTTTTTCCAGGTTCTCCCGGTGCAAATGATAATTCTTTTGCAGTGTTTGTTCTCATGCTTTTTGTCAGGCAGCTTATTAAGATTTCTGGTACTCATAATATCCGGATTATTTTTACTGATGGTGAAGAATCAGGCGGTGATGGAATTAATGAGCAGGGGGCATTTTCTCTTGCACAGACTTTTAAAAAACTTGGTATTACAGAAGATGAAGTTTATGTTTTTGACTGTATGGGCCGTGGCAGTATTCCCATTATCTGTGAAAATCCTCTTCCTGAAAAACTACCTTCAAGACTTGCAAAAGGATTAATTGAACTGGAAAATAAAACTGAAAAACTATTGAAATCAGCTTCAGGTGGAAAGTGGTTTAAAATTCCATGTAGTTATAGTGATAATGCAGGTTTTATTGTAAATGGGATTCCTGCAATAGCTGTCAGTATGCTTCCTTCTGACGAAGTAAATGAATATCTTCATTCAGGTCTAAAGCCAAAAACCTGGGAAATGCTTCATTCCAGAGAAGATAATGCAGAAAATCTTACTGTTCAGAGTTTTGAATTATTTTTTAAGATATTGATTCTTCTTTCTAATCAGAAAACACTGCGATAAATCCCACGATAAATCTGCTTCTTATTCTTGACTTAAAATTACACAGTAAGTAAATTTAAACAGATATATTCGTGGTGGGAAAATATATTTATGTTTAAACGTTCGAAGGATCCTTCAATAAGGGGATTTAGAGTCCGTTCTTTTAACAGGGCTTTAATGATTCTTTCATGTATCCTGATTATTTGCGTATTTCTTTCAACATTAATAATTCGTTCTCAATATAAAAGAATAATTGATTCCATGACTGATTATGCAGAGTGTAACAAAGCTATCAGGGATATAAAAGATACATCTTCTTATCTGACTAATCAGGCCAGACTTTTTGTTATAAATCATGATGTAAAATACATTAATAATTATCTGACGGAAATTAACTATTTTAAGAAAAGGGAAGTTGCTTTAAATATTGTAGAAATGAGTCATAAATTTGATTCACCAGATGTAAATCTTAGAGCTGCGGTTTCAAAATCGTCCTTGTTAGAGACTAGAGAAATTTATGCAATGAGACTTGTTTGTGACACAAATAAGGTAAATCCTCTGGATGTGCCTGAGCAGATTTTAAGTGTAACTTTATCAGAAAATGATATTAATCTTTCGGATGAGGAAAAACTAAAACTTGCAGTAAGCCTGATTTTTGATGAAGATTATGAAGATTTTTCACGCTCAATTTCACAGTATACATCTGTTTCATTAAATGAACTGGTATATTCTTATCTGGATGAACAGTCTTATAGTGATACAAGAATTAACAGACAGTTTATTTTACTTTTTTCTTTTTTGCTCTTGCTTTTAGTATTTAGCATTGTTCTGTATCTTATGGTTATAATTTTTATTTTAAGTCCGCTGTATAATCATATTGGTAATATTGAAAATAATCAGAAAATGAATATGCAGGGTGCTTATGAATTAAAGTACATTGCAAAAGCTTATAATAATCTATATGAAAGAAATGCAGTTACAGCATCTGTATTAAAACATAAAGCAGAACATGATCCTCTTACCGGGTTAATAAATCGCGAAGCATTTAATCAGATTAAAGAAGAACTTTCCATTTCAGAAAAACCTCTTGCATATTTGATTATAGATGTAGATTTTTTCAAGTCGATTAATGATGAATATGGTCACCTTATAGGAGATGATGTTCTAAGAAATGTTTCTACTCATTTGCAGGAGCAGTTCCGTTCATCTGACTATGTAGCCAGAATTGGTGGAGATGAATTTGCTGTTATTATGCCGGATGTAACAGAAGCTTCTATTTCGAATATTAGAAGTAAAGTAAAAGTTTTAAATAATATACTCAAAGAAGAAAAGGATGGAATGCCTCCTGTGTCTCTGAGTATTGGAGCAGCATTTTCTGAACAAGGTTTTAATGAAGATCTGGAAAAAAATGCTGATATAGCTTTGTATAAAGTTAAACAGAATGGAAGAGGCAATATTGCATTTTTCAATAAAAAATAGTTAAAGGATAAAGTAATGGCAACAAAATCTACAGACGAAAAGAAAACAACAACCTCAAAAAAGACAGCTTCTGCTGCAACTAAAACTGCGTCTGCAAAAAAAGCAGCTTCTGAAAGTGCTGTGAAAACTGCAGCAAAAAGCACTGTAAAATCATCAACTAAAACTGCAGAAAAAGCCGAAACAAAAACTTCTGCAAAAGTGTCTGCTAAAAAGGCCGTAGAAACTTCTGTCAGGACTGGATCTGAAACTATTGTAAAATCTGCTGTAAAATCTGTGGAAAAGACTGCTGCAAAAAAGACTGCAGAAACTCCAGTGGTTTATGATGAAGATTCAATTCAGCATCTTGAGGGGCTTGAACATATCAGATTGCGTCCTGGTATGTACATTGGTTCTTTGGGCGATGGTTCTAATGAAAATGATGGTATATATATCCTCTTAAAAGAAGGAATTGATAACTCTGTAGATGAATTTTCTCAAGGCTACGGAAAAAAGATTGATATAGAAATAAAAGATGGTTGTGTAAAAATCAGGGATTATGGTCGGGGAATTCCTTTGGGAAAACTGGAAGACTGTGTAAGCAATGTAAATACTGGTGCAAAATACAATAATTCTGTTTTTAAGCAGGCCATTGGTATGAATGGTGTAGGTATAAAAGCTACAAATGCTCTTTCCTCATATTTCCGTGCTGCTTCAATACGTGATGGTAAAATGGCTGTAGTGGAATTTAAAAAAGGTGAGAAGATTTCATCAAAGACAGGGGCTGCAAAACCTGGCGTTCCAAACGGAACTTATCTGGAATTTATTCCTGATGCAGAATTGTTTAAAAAATATGTATTCAATATGGAATATGTGGAAAAACGTCTATGGAATTATGCCTATTTAAATCCGGGGCTTTTATTAAAATGTAACGGAAAAGAATATATTTCAGAAAATGGAATTCAGGATCTTTTGATGAATGAGATGAACGGAGCAGAAAAAGCCTTGTATCCTTTCTTCAATTACAGTGGTGAAAATTTGCAGTTTGTACTTACTCATGGTGCCACTCTGGATAAATTTGTATATTCCTTTGTAAATGGACAGAGTACAGATGATGGTGGTACTCACGTTACTGCATTTCTTGATGGTTTTACAAAAGGAGTTAATGAGTTCTTTAAAAAGGAATATGACATAAAGGACGTTACAAGCGGTTTATTTGTTGCTTTAAAAGTTGGACTTGATAATCCAATGTTTACTTCTCAGACTAAAAACAAACTGGGAAACGTAGAAATACGTGCTCCAATCATTAAGGAAGTTCAGGCTGCTGTAGATGACTGGCTTAGACATAATCCTCCTGTTGCAGGTGCCATTGAAGAAAAAATTATAAAAAATCAGAAGGCCCGCAATGAAATTAACAGTGTAACTGAAAAGCAGATTCGTGAAGCTGAAAAGTCAGTTATGTTGAAAATAAAAAAATTAAAGGACTGTAAATATCACCTTCAGGATGGACCAAAAGGTGCTGAATCAATGATTTTTATTACAGAAGGAGATTCTGCTACTGGTTCAATGGTAAATGCAAGAGATGTTTCTTATCAGGCAATATTTTCATTACGTGGTAAACCTGAAAATATGTATGGAAGAAAAAAATCAGCTATTTTTGAAAACGAAGAATTAAAAAATTTAACTTTCAGTTTAGGTGTGCAAAAAGATGTTGAAGGTTTGCGTTATGAAAAAATTGTAATTGCAACTGATGCCGATAACGATGGATTTCATATCAGAAATCTTGTTTTAACATATCTTCTTTTGTTTTTTGAAGAACTGGTTCTGACAGGTCACGTTTATATTCTTGAAACTCCACTTTTCCGTGTAAGAAATAAGACAAAAACCGTTTACTGCTATTCAGAAGAAAGCCGCGATAAGGAAATGAAAAAACTTGGTAAGGGTGTAGAAGTTACCCGTTTTAAAGGTTTAGGAGAAATCAGTGGAAATGAGTTCGGACAGTTCATTCGTCCTCGCAAAGAGGGGGAATCTGAAGATGTAGGAATTCATCTTACACCTGTAACAATTCAGACTTTGAAGAATGTTCCTGAAGTTCTGGAATTTTATATGGGAAAAAACACTCCTGAACGCAGGGAATTTATTGTGAATAATCTTGCATCAGAAATTGACGCATAACTTTTGCATAAATATTTGTATTTTATACAAAAAAATCCATTATATTGCATAAATATACATCTTTTGTTATATTTATGCTTTCTTAGAATTAAGCGAGGTACTTTATGGATTTAACAGGACGCAATTTTTTAACATTAAAAGACTTTACTCCAGAAGAAATTACTTATCTTCTTGATTTAGCCGCAGATTTAAAAGAAAAAAAGAGAATGGGTATTCCAGTAGATATCCACCGCGGAAAAAACATTGCTTTGATTTTTGAAAAAACTAGTACCCGTACTCGCTGCGCATTTGAAGTTGCTGCTCACGATTTGGGAATTTGTACAACATATCTTGCTGAAGGTTCTCAAATTGGAAAAAAAGAAAGCATTGCTGATACTGCCAGAGTTCTTGGACGTATGTTTGATGGTATAGAATATAGAGGATATGAACAGGCTCTTGTAGAGGATTTGGCAAAATATTCCAAGAAAATTGTATGGAATGGACTTACAAATGAATATCATCCCACACAGATGCTGGCAGATATGCTTACAATCCGTGAACATTACAAAAAATTAAAGGGACTTAAATTAGTTTACTTTGGTGATGCCCGTTATAATATTGGAAATTCTCTTTGTATTGTATGTTCAAAATTAGGACTTGATCTTGTTTTGTGTGCTCCTGCTAAATATTTTCCAAATGAAGCCTTAGTAAAGGAATGTGAGCCATGGTGCAAGGCTAGTGGAGGTTCAATTACTCTTGAATCTGATATTGATAAAGCTGTAAAGGATGCTGATATTTTATACACAGATGTTTGGGTTTCAATGGGAGAACCTGATGAAATATGGGCAGAACGTATTGCTGATTTGAAGCCTTATCAAATTAATATGGATGTATTGAAAAAAGCAAAACCAACTGCAATTTTTATGCATGATCTGCCATCTTTCCATGATTTGAACACAAAAATTGGTAAGGAAATTCATGAAAAATTTGGATTGACAGCAATGGAAGTAACTGATGATGTGTTTGAAAGTGAGCAGTCAGTTGTTTTTGATGAAGCAGAAAATAGAATGCACACAATTAAGGCTGTTCTTGCAGCTACATTGGGAAATAACTTTTAATTAGTTTGTTTTTAGTGTATATTTTTTTACGAGGTATATAAAGTGAATAATGCAATTATAACTGTAGTAGGATCAGATAAAGTTGGAATTATTGCCAAAGTTTCAACTTATTTAAGTGAACATAAAGTAAATATTGTTGATATTACACAGACTATTTTGTCAGGAAATTTCGTAATGATGATGATGGTAGATTTAAGTTCAGCTAGTGTTGATATTGATAATTTAAGAAAAGATTTATCAAAAAAAGCCGAAGAAATGGGCGTAGAAATCAACATCATGTCCGAAAAAGTATTTACAGCCATGCATAGGGTATAATTAAGTTTTCTTTGAAAACTTATGCAAATGATATAGCAGATATGAACATAAAAGGAAGATAAAAATCATTTGCAGCAATGCATAGAGTATAATTAAGTTTTCTCCGAAAACTTATGCAAATGATATAGCAGATATGAACTTACGAGGAAGATAAAAATCATTTGCAGCTGTAGGGTGAAAAACACCCTACTTTTTTTATTTTCCATGTTATAATTAAAGTTATGTTTGATTTGTTTAATCTGGAATACCATATTCTGGCTGAAGTATTTGCCTGTCTTTTTTCATTTATTTTGCTGGCAAATATGATTGTAAACTACATTCCTCATGAACGTAGATGTCGTTTATTTTTAAATGGTGCAATTTGTTCTGTAATAAATACATTTTTTAATTGTGCAGCAGTGTACTGCATTACATATTTTCAGCATATTCCTGGTTGTGTTTCTACTCTTATTTCCACAGTATTTTTTATTACATTATTAGGTATTCCCTTAGTTTTATGTGATTATGCCATTGATATTTCTATGCCCTATAGCAACAAAAAATATTTTCTTTCTGGAATAAATGGAACTGTTTATACAATATTTTTAATTATAGTTTTTTTAAATTTAAAAACAGGTTGGATTTTCAAATATGACAGTGAACTTGGTTATGTGAAAGGGAGCTTAAAATACCTTACATATATTTTGACCAGTTTTTATGCCATAGAAACATTATGTGTAATTATAGCTAATAAAAAATCCATGCCAAACAGACTTTTTGCTATTTTCCTGTTATATCCAGTTATTTCATTTTTTCTGCTGGTATTCCAGTTACTTTTAAAGAATGTACTTCTTTCAGGTTCTGCAAGTCTTTCTGCATTACTTATTGCATATATTTCATTACAGTCTGATAAAAAAGAATTTGATCCAGTTTCAAATCTTATGACTAATCACGTATTTACAAAACATCTTGAAAAATTTAAGAAAAATGCAGTTCTTTTTTATGTGATTATTGATAATTACGAAAATATTCAGCTTTCAATGGATGTTGCAGAATTTAATCAGCTTATTCTGGAATTTGGTAAAGAATTTAAAAAATTAAGTCCTCATACGTCTTATAATGTAAGTTCAAAGCGTTTTGTTTCAATAGAATATACACGAGAACAGGTAATTGAATCATATAAATCAATCAAAGAATATATACGCAAAGTGAATGAAGCGAATAAGGAAAAAATGCCTCCTTTTGATGTATATTATTTTGGAATTGATTATGTACCTGGTGAAAAGCATTCCAATAATATAAAAGAAATAGTTAATAATCTTCATAGCAAAGCCAAAATGGATGATAATCATGAATTAGTTTTCTGTAATGAATCTGTTTTGCTTGATATGGAAAGAAAACATAAAATTTATAATATTCTTAAAAGAGAATTGAATCTTGAATCAGAAAGTTTTCAAGTTTGGTATCAGCCTATTTATTCTATAAGTAAGAATAAATTCATATATATGGAAGCTCTATCACGATTGAATAATACTGAGTTAGGTAATGTTTCTCCTGGGGAATTTGTTGATGTGGCAGAAAAGTCTGGTTTAATAGAACAGCTTGGTTTTGTAGCATTTCAGAAAGTCTGTAAATTTATAGCCGACAATCGTGATGTAGTAAATACTGTTTCTATAAATTTTTCTGTTTATCAGATGATGAATCCTGCAATTGTAAAAACAGTTCTTTCAACAATTGAAAAGTTTAATCTGAAACCTTCAAATATTATTATGGAAATTACTGAAAGTATTTTTATTGATAATTATGAAATGGTTCTAAAAAATATGACAGATTTGTCTAATGCTGGTGTAAAATTCTATCTTGATGATTTTGGAACTGGTTATTCTAATCTTGCAAATGTTATAAGTCTTCCTTTTTCTACAATCAAAATGGACCGGTCTTTAGTTCTTATGATGGAAGAAGATGAACAGAAGACCAGATTTTTCTATAATTTAGTTTCAACATTAAAGGATGCTGGTTTGAATATTCTTGTGGAAGGTGTTGAAACTCAAAGTCAAAATGAGATTGTTCAAAAGGCAGGTGCAGACTATATTCAAGGTTATTTATATAGTCGTCCTTTACCTCCTGAAAAATGTCTTGAGCTGCTTAGAAAACAGAATTAGAACGTAATGATTTCTTCGTATACTTGAATGGCAAACTGATCTGTCATTCCTGAAATATACTCAATAATACACTTTGTAAAAGATTCGTTGTCATTGATATCAAAAACTACAGAAGTGTTATAGTGCATGATAGCCTTTTTGTTTATGAAATCATGTTTTTCAGAAATATAAGGTCTGTATGCAGTATATTTTACAAGCCAGTCTTCAAAAGTAGAGCAGAGTTTTGGGTAATATTTTAGCACTTGTGAAATTCTTCCATTTTTTGCATATATATGTGTTTTTTGTAATGTGCGGAATAAAGTTCCTATAATATTTTCAGCATAAATTGCAAATTCGGAAAGCCGCCAGTGATTGTATATGTGTGCAAAATTAAATTTTTTCAATTCCAGAATAAATTTAAAATACTCATCACTAAAACACAATCCTTTTTCAGGACTAGACTGCTTACATAAATCTACAATTAGGTCATTAATCAGGACAGTTGTATTTACGGCTTTTCCGCTTCTGATTCCATTAGTTCCTTTATGATTAAAACCTAAAGTGCTTCCAACTATTTCTCTGAGCTGGCGATAAGATGTCATGTCCAGAATATGATAAGCTCTGGCATCTTCGATATCTCTTCCCAGATAGGCTATTTTATCAGCTATTTTAACAACACAACCTTCCCAGGTGTAAGGCTGAACAAATCCTGGCCTTTTGATGGAGTATAAATCAATATCTTCATCTCTTGGTTTTATGCCCTGCTGATCTATTTCTCCACAATGACAGATTAATCCGTCTCTTACTCCATAAGTAAGATTTAAAGGCTGTTCAATTCCATTTGGATCTGGAAGAGTTTCAATATAGTCTGCAAAAAAAAGACTGTTCCGTTCATGCCAGAATTTTTTAGGAGCATTGAGACCTTCCTTTTGTTCCAGCAGTTTGTTTAAACAATTTTCTCCATGATGACCAAAAGGAGCATGTCCTATGTCATGCCCTATAGCTACAGCACTGGTAAGCTGATCATTTAGTCCAAGATATTTTGCAATTGTTGAGGCAACAGATGCTACATGGGTAACGTGTTCCATTCTTGTACAGATGTGATCATTGTGAGGTGCAAAAAATACCTGAGTTTTGTGTTTTAATCTTCTATAAGCGGGTGAATGCAGCAGTCTGGTGTAATCCCGCTCATATTCTGATCTTATATCATTATTTCTGTTATATAGTTCTATTTCTCGTTTATTTGCCTGTTTCCACTTAGGATTTTCAGGACTCATTTTTACTTCTGAAAAAGCATTCTGCATTGAGTTCTCCCATAAAAATTACACGGACGTTATTTTTATCACGCCTCCCATAAAAATAAATTGAAGATTAATTTTTATAATTGTATATGAATTCAATTTTTTTTTGAAAGTGAATCATAAAAAGCGTGAAATTTTTTTCTGTTTATTTTCATTTTATCATAATATAATAAAATAGCACTAAATTGGCAGAAAAAATGATATTAAATATTTTACTTTATGCATTATTAATAATTTGTTTGTTTATTTGTGCAATTGTTATGTATTTTGCATTAATCTGGATATATTTGTTAGCAGCATCTTTATTTGTAAGCATGAAAAAGGAATATAAAAAGCCTTCACGATTCTGGTATAAAAATTATATTCTTGCTATAAAAACAATCTGCCTCCAGTGTAAAGTTCATATTCATGCGGATGGATTGGAAAAGCTGCCTGAAAATACACATTTTATGTTTGTGTCTAATCATCGTTCTAATTTTGATAATATTGTTCAAGGTGTTGTTCTTAAAAAAGAACATATTGCTTTTGTTTCAAAACCTGAAAACTTTAAAATTCCTCTGGCCAGAAAATATATCTGGCGAAATATGTTTTTACCAATTGAACGTAACAATGTGAGGGAAAGTGCAAAAACAATTATAAAGGCAGTAAATTACCTTAAGGATGATTATTTTTCTATTGGTATTTTTCCGGAAGGAACACGCAGTAAAGATTGTACTCTATTACCTTTTAAGCCTGGCTGTTTTAAGATTGCAGAAAAATCAGGTCATCCTATAGTCGTTTGTGCCATAAAAGGTACAGAAAATATACACAAGAATTTTCCATGGAAAAAAACAGATGTTTATTGTTCAATTGTTGAAGTAATTTCACCAGAACAGATTAAGACTATGAATACAATTGAAATTTCTGATAGAGTCAGAAATTTAATAAATGCTAAACTGGAGGCAAATTAATGTATTACGTATTGTTTAATCCTCTTTCCAATAATAAAACTGGATTAAAAGCTGCTTGCGAAGTTCAGGCTATTCTTGGAGAAAAAGATGTAAGTCTGGAAGATGTTACACAATTTTCTTCATATTCAGATTTTTTTACAAAGGTAACTGCAGAAGATGAAATTGTTCTTTGTGGTGGTGACGGTACTTTAAATTGCTTTATTAATGATATTGTTTGTGAGAATCTTAAGAACAAAGTTTATTATTATGCCAGTGGAAGTGGAAATGATTTTGCTCATGATGTGGAAAATGATACAAAATTTCTTGAAAAGCTTATTCCACTAAATGAATATTTAAAATCACTTCCTGTGGTAACAGTAAACGATCAGAAAAAATATTTTATAAATGGTATTGGGTTTGGTATTGATGGATACTGCTGTGAAGCAGGAGATGACATGCGTGCCAAAGCATCTTCTGAAGAGGTCATAAATTATACTGCAATTGCAATTAAGGGACTTCTTGGAAAATTTAAGCCTTCCAACGGAAAAGTTACTGTTGATGGGGTTACAAAATCTTATAAAAAAATCTGGCTGGCTCCAACAATGATAGGAAAATATTACGGCGGTGGAATGAAAGTTGCCCCTGCACAGAACAGATTAAATGAAGAAAAAAAAGTTTCCTGTGTGGTATGGCATGGCAGTGGAAAGCTTAGCACTTTAATTGCCTTTCCATCAATTTTTAAAGGTGAACATATAAAACACAAAAAAATGATAGAGATTATGGAAGGTCATGAAGTTACTGTAGAATTTGATAAACCTCAGGCATTACAGATTGACGGTGAAACTGTAAGAAATGTAACTAAGTATTCTGTAGTGTATAAATAAACATAACTTTACTGCAGTTGTTTTTCAAAAAGGTAGCCTTGTAGGGCAAACGTATTATAAATGCTTTTCCGTAATGTTGGTGCGAAGGAGCGGGGCGTGGTTCAAAAACACTCTTTTTGTGGCTGCTGCGAAGCGGCAGTTCAATAGTTTCTATACCACAAAAAGCGTGTAGCGCATTATTGCGCGGTTTTGAATCAC
>JALEPQ010000052.1 GCA_022768685.1 Spirochaetia bacterium | reverse complement strand
AAATAACTATGCGTCCCTTAATTTTGTAAACCGCAAGTTGTTTCAACAACTGAGGATTTACAAAACGTTCGCACAAGCGAACACGTAAATAAATAGAGTTTTTGCAAAAAAACTCGAGACTTAAAATAGATGGCGAAATTTTTAGCCATCTATTTTAAACGTTCATTTTTTACTTAAAATTCCATTTTTCCGCTGATAGTTAATGTAAAATTTAATAAATCACTGGAATTTGAATTTGAAGTAAAAGATGCTCCTGTTGCAATTGCGACTGAATAATATTTTAAGAAATCTACTTCATCTTTGTGATCAAAAGAATAAATCTGCTTAAAATTTGAAGAAGTTTTTTGAATTAATATATTAAGGTTTTCTTTTTCCGATATTTTCATTTTTGAATTATTTTTGTCTGGAATCAATTTTAACAACATTTGCAGTGGAGATGTTGTTGCGCTATGATTCCAGGTTGTTAAAGAATTAAAATTCCAATTAGAATCAGTATCAATTGAAAAATTTAATCCTTGTTTTAAAGTGTCTGTATTTGTCAGGTAAAAAATACTTTGTGAGTATGCTGCAATTCCAAAAGTAGTATTTTCTGGAGTTTCAGAAGGAATTTTAACTATTGTTGTAATACTGCTTAAATATTCATCAGTATTATAAAATTTAAATATTTTAAGCTTACTTTGTTTTCCAAAAATATTAACACAGGAATTAGAAATAACTGATTTTATTTGATAATAATCAGAAATATCAGCTGCAGAATTAATATTTCGTGAAATTGCAATTTGAGAAGAAGCTGGTATGAAAAAATCTACAAGTGAATTATAAAGTTTGCGTTTCCAGGAGAATTCATATCTTGTAGAAAATGCATTATTTTCAAGTGATAGAATATTAGCTCCTGCATTAAAAATGTAAGACTTCAGATTCTTATTAAATAATTCATAAAAAGGAATAGATGTATAAAAGTATAAATTATTTTCAAAATGAGAAAAATATTTTTGACAATCTGAAATGTAATTGCCACCTTTTTCAGTAAGTTGATTTTCAGATATTTCCCGGTTTATTTCAAATGAAAAATTATTGTTTCCAAAAGAGAAGGGCAGAATAAAATGCATAGTTGTTGTATCAGAATAATTTACAGCAGATGAATTTTTATAGTAGCTTTCAATTTTGTATAAAAAGTTAGGATATAAATCTGCAAAAGGAATCTTTAAACCCAGAGAATTATTGAAAATTATTTGACGGGTGCTGGCAGTCTCTTTCCCTAAAGAAAAATTAGATTTTGTAATATTTAACCAGTCTTCAAAATAAGAGTTGAGCACTAATGTTTCTTTTGTTTTTTGATTTGCTGCCAGATTAGAATTAAAATTAAATAAACAGTTCAAAAGTGGTACAGACACATCAAAAGCAAGTTTTGAATTTTGTTTTTGCAGATATTTTCCTTCTGTGGAAATAAAATCACCTGAAAGTTTTACTGGTGCATTGATGTTATTAAAATCAATCAGGTAATAGTTCTTCTTTGAAAGTTGATTATCTGCGTAATTATATTTGTAATCTTCTTCAAAATTAAAAATCTTAAAAACAGCTTTTGAAGTTTTTATATTATGTCCTGCAGACTGGATGAATTTGACGTCATTATTTGAATATTTCGTATTAACTTCAGCTTGAGTTTTTATTGAAGCTATATCTATTCCAGTCTGAACTGAGGAATCAAAAAATGAATTAAATTCTGATAATTCATTAGCAGCTGCACTTTCTGTTTGTGAAGATTCAGCTTTTAAAAAATAATTTTCCAGAATATTGAAATTTTTTACAGCTGCTATTGGTCCATCTTTTTTATAATTAAAATCAATTTTATTCTGAAAATTAATTTTTGAGCTGGAGTGTGAATAATAAAGATTGTCCATATAAAAAGTGCCAGAGGTGAACAAAGAGGATGAATTTAAAGTGTCAAAAATAATTTTTTCATGATTTGGAATAACATTTTTATTTACAGAAAGAATGTAGTCTGTTTCTGACAGAAGTTCATCATCTAGCAGAACTGTTTTTTCATTAATGTTTATTGAAAGTGTATGGAATTTTTCGTCTTTATTAAACAGATTAAAAAAGTTGAACAAAGTGAGATTAAGGGCTTCTTCAGAATTTTCTACTCCTGTATCTAAAATCACACAAAAATCCCCAGTAGATTCTGAAACGTGATTGTGGATTCCTGAGAAATTGAATTTATAGTCTATATTTATAGTTTTATAATCTGAAAAATCTGACTGGGAAAAATATTTTTCTACAGTTATTTGGGAATTATTTTCTGAAATTTGAGCTTGGTCAGAAACAATCCAGTTTATTGTGGTTGAATAATTTTCTTTCAAGCTTAAAGTTTCTGAAGATGGACTTTTTTGAGAAATTGAGCTTGTATTCACCAGAATATTCTCATCTGCAGTTACATAACATGTTTCAAAGTAAGGTTCATAAGGACCTGCGTAAAGTATTCCTTTGGATGATGTATTTTCTTTCTGTTTTTTTAGAACAATTAATCGTAAATCTGAATCAGAACTTAATTTAGCTCTATCAGAATCTGAAAGGTTAATTTTTACAATCTGCCATTCATTTTTTGAAATATCAAGAGGTTCTAAACATTTATTTCCTTTTTCTGAAATAAGCCAGGTTGGAATATTCTCTGAGTCTTCCCCTGAAAATTCTTGTTCCGCTTTATTTCCCAATTGAAGGTAAATTTTATAATCTTCTGTTTCAGGTGCAGTTTCAAAATCTGGTAAAATTGCAATTTCAAATTGACTGGCATTATTGAAATTATTTACAGATAGAGCTAAATCAAGAGCTGCCCAGCATAAAAAATCATCAGAAAGGTGTGAAAAATCCCATTCCAGGGGAATCTTATAACCTGTAATAGATGAATCAATTTTACCGGCAAAATTTTCAATCGTACCGTTATTATTTTCTTCAAGTTTTATAGTGCCACTTTCCAGGTTTAATATTGGGGTTGCAAGAGTTTTATATCCGCTGGAAATAGTGTTGTAATAAGTTTCATTGTTATTTTCAGTGTAAGATACTAAAAGATTTCCTGAAGAATTTGCATTTTGAAATGAAACAGAAATTTTATCTGAAATTGAAAAGTTATTTTTTGAATAAGAAAATCCACCGCAAAGTGCTGTAAAACCTGTAAGGGAATTTTCAGGAGTTGAATATTTTGAATAAAAATCTAAAGGCCATCTTGTTGTAAGTGAAAAATCTGAAGAAAAATTTTCATTTGGAAAATAATGCAGCCCTCCTCCAAAGGCTATTGCTCCCGTATTGTAAGCTGAACTTTCTTTTTGCCAGGTTATGTAAATTTTATCATTTGAATTTACTGTATGTGAAAGGGTAATTGAACCACTTTCTTCGTCGTAGACTGCAGAGGAGTCAATTATTCCGTTTATGTAAACTGTTATAGTTCCTGCAATAGCTTCTGTTCCTATGTTAATTGAAGAAACTTCGGAATATGTTCTGGCTGTAATTTCCAGATCTGAGGTGTCAGTTCCAGAAAGATATATTTGTGGATCAGTCTTTGAAAAAGGAAATCTACTGTCCTTATAAACTTCCGCAAAAAGATGTTTTTCGTTAAAAAAATTGTTTCCAAAATCAGATTCCAGAATGTCTGCTGAAAATGAATTATCTTCTTTTTCTGTTGAAACGGATTGTACAAAAATATCTGCATCACTTATAATCCCCAGGTCATAAATATTCTGGCATAAAAAAGGTGAAAAGCCAGTTCTATTTTGTATGCAGACAGCTTTTTCATCATCTATTTGATTTTCTAAAACAAAAGTGTAGTCTTCAAGTTTTAAAGAAAACTGTTTCTGTATGTTTCCTAAAAAAGTATCAGGCTGCTCATAGGAACCACAATCTGATAAAAATTCTTCAGCACTTCCATTTTCAAAAGTAAGCAATACAACTGGAATTTTATTATTTTTTTTACCAGCATTTGCATTATTTGAAAGCAGTAATTTTCCGGAAGTTTTTAAAATCTGATAATCAGTATTATCTAATTTTTTGAATTTCCGATTAAATTTGTCTGAGTAAATTCCATTAGAATCTTCAACATAAATATTTTTTATTTTTGTAAGACTTTCAGAAGATTCTGGAAATTGAAATACTTTTCCGTAAACAAAATCTGAAGGCTTGTAATTATAATCTGAAACCTGATTAAATCCGTAAAATGTTGCATTGCAACTTTCTGTCATTTCATAGCGAAGTAAAAAATCTGCTTCTAAAGGAAAATTGTCTTTATTTTCAAAATGCACAGAAATTCCAGGTGCATCATTATTTCCTCCTGTTAATCCGTAGCCAAAATCTGCAGCTGAATATAGATAAGGAAATTTAATGTTTCTATTTGAAAGTTTTGCATTTAAAAATGGAGTATCATAGCATATTGTAAATGTATTTTTTTCAAATTCCTCAGCAAAAATTGCTTCAAAAGACCAGATATTATTTAAAGTTATTAATGCTGTTAAATCTACTTCTTGTGTAAAAACAGGAGTTGAAAAGTATGGTGTAGAAATAAGGCTGTTAGCAAATGAAAAGTTTAATCCTGATTCAATTTTCTGTTTCCAATAACCTGAAACAAAGAAATCAACTTTATTTTTATCGTTTATATCCCAGTCAAAAAAAACTTCATTTTTAGTCTTATTTTCTGGTTGGGAAAGAGGTTCTGAATTGATTGCAGCACTTCCTTTTGAATCAGTTTTATGAAGATTCTGTGAATATGCAATAAAAGGATTTTTTACAAATAAAAAAGATGAAATAATAATTAAGATTAAATTTTTTATAGTTCTGGCTTTTTTTATTTCTATTTCTGGATGTTTTTTTTGCAGTTTTAAAATTGCATTTTCAACCTTTTGCTTTTTTTTGTCATTATTTTCAAATAAGCTCTGTTGATAAGGTTTTTCTTCAGTCTCAACGTTATCAAATCCTACACCTAAAAGACGAACACTTCTTCCTTGTTCATATTTTTTTTCAAAAAGATTTTTTAAAGTTTCATAAAAAGAATCTAAAGTGCATATATTATTTTCCTGAGTTTCTCTTATTGTAAATGTGGAAAAATCATCATATCTGATTTTTATAAACGCTGTTCTGGAATAGCATTCTTCCTTCAGTAGTCTAAAATAAACTCCATGAGCCAGATCAAGAATTTTTGTTTCAAGCAGATAAATATCATTTATATCATACGGAAAAGTTGTTTCTGCACTGATTGAATGAGTTTTTGCAGGTTTATTAAAGGCTTCAAATTCTATTCCCCGTACTGAATTATATAAAAAAACAGCAAAATTTTTACCGAACATGAAGCTAAGCAAGTCCAGATCTTTTTCATAAATATCTTTTGTAGATTTAATTCCAGCTTTATTTAATGCTTCTAGTGATTTGGAACCTATTCCCCATACTTTTTTTAAAGGCAAGTTAAGCATGAAGTCAGTTTCTTTTCCTGGTTCTATGCAAAAAAATCCATCTGGTTTATTGTAATCTGATGCAAGCTTTGCAAGATATTTTGTTGGTGCCAGTCCTACAGAAATTGTTAGTCCTGTTTCTTCTTTTACGCGATTTTTTATTTTACAGGCAATTTCTTCTGGTTTGCCAAAAAGTTTTTCTGTGCCTGTAATATCTAAAAAGGCTTCATCAATGGACATCTGTTCAACATCAGGTGAAAAGTCTTTTAAAATGTTCATGATTTTGTAGGAAAGTTCTGCATATCGTTCCATTCGTCCATGAACGAAAATCCCATGTGGACAAAGTCTGTAAGCCTGGAAGGTTGGCATAGCAGAATGAACTCCGAATTTTCGGGCTTCGTATGAAGCTGTAGAAACAACACCTCTCCGGTCTTCTGGTTTCCCCCCCACAATTACAGGTTTTCCTCTGTATTCAGGATGGTCTAACTGTTCAACAGAAGCAAAAAATGCGTCTAAATCAACATGCAAAAACCATTTTTGTATTTTTTGATTTTCACTCATTTTATTCCTCTAGTTGAAGTGTTTTATATTCCTTGATGAACTCGTTTTTAATGCCGGTTGAATATAATGCTGTTACAAGAATTGTACATGCTTTTTTGTTAGTACCATAATTAAAAATAAGATTTTTTGAAGGATTTTCAGGAAGTAAAAATTCTATAGAAGTTGTGGAAATAGGGACATAAGAATTATCAGAATATAAAACTGGTAATGTGTTCATTCCTATAATTTTAATACTAGCCTGTTCTGGTTCCTTGTCAAAATCTACATATAAAGTTCTGATAGTTTCATTCATAATGGTATTATCAGTAATTTTTATTGAAATGGACTGTGATGAATCTGCTTTTAATACAGAGATTTTTTCTGTCTGATTTTTTTTGTAAATCATAGTACTTCGAATTGAACTTAATAAAATACATGAAATGAGCAGTATGGAAAAAATTATAAGTGATTCTATGTAAAGAGCTTTATGGGAACTGAATTTTCTTCTGTTTCCTGTAAGAATTCTAAACAACATAAGAAAAATAGGGCAGAAGGCAAAACTTAATGTAGGAATAATTTTTATGTTTTTTGTCAGAAAGAATTTTACTTCTTCAAGAGGTGCAGAATCTATTAGAAGATGTGCATAAATAACGTAAGGAAATATCATTAAAACAAATAAAAAAATATGAATACTGTTTCTTTTAAACAAAATTGAAAGAATTGCAAAAAAACATGTGAGCATGAATACAGGAAATAATGAAACATCTACAAAAAGGAAAATGAACTGATTTACAAAAGTGGTAATTACAATAAGATAATCTATTGCCCGTTCTGAAAAAAAATTGTTTGTTATTTCTTCAAAAATATAATAAATAGTACATAAAATAAAACTGAAAAGCAGATAAAATGAATATAGAAAATAAATGGAAAAAGAACTGTTCAGGTAATTTTCTGCAGGTAAGTATACAACTTGCCCTAAAATACATCCGGAAATAATACAGATAAATGTACTTGGAATTGCATACCAGATGGATTTTAATTCTTTCCATGCTTTTTTTTGAAGTTTAGCATTTACATCAAAGAAAATAACCAGAAAAAACACAAAGGAAAGAATTATTAAAATAATAGTTCTGACAATCAGTGTTTCACTATAACAAAAAGATTTTCCAAATAAATTAATAACAAGGAAATTCTGATCAAAATCTTTGTTTGTTGTAAATGAATAAGAATTAATTATACTTTGAAGAAATTTATAAATATCTTCATGCAATACATTGTCTTTAAGATTAAATTTTACAGAAGGAATTTTTTGAGACAAAAATGTGTCTAACTGTCTGTCATTATAAAAATTATACCGAAACTGCTGGCTTACATAATAAAAGGGTAAAGAAAAATCTATATTTGAATAGGGAATAATTTCAAAAAGATTTTTTACCAGCCATGCAGGAGCTGTTTTTCCATTACTGCTTGAAATAATTTTATTATAATCTGCTGAAAGATTAAATATTATTACAGTATAATTATCTTTGTAATCAATTGTATCAAGAAAAATATCCTGACCATAGATTATATTGTCTTTTAAATTTTTCTGTTTTTCACCATAGGAAAAAAGAATCTGAATATTAAAATCAAAATCTGAATTCTTTAAATATTGTAAGAATTCAGAAAATAAATGGTCGTTCTGTAAATAATCTTCCTGATTGAATATAAAAAGAAGTGTTTGATCTGTTTCAACTTTTGAATTAAAGTCCATATAGATATTGTATGGAAAAAAATTGTCAGAAGAAGAAACCAGAGTCTGTGTTTGAGGGTGAGTTTTTTGTTTTTTTAGGCTGTCAAAAACTGAATCACATAAATCTACACCCTTTGGTTGCGAAAAAAAAGGAAAGAGAGTAAGAGAAATAAGTAAGATTGTAATCAGTTTTTTACTATATAACACTGTTTTAGTTTATTAATTTAGTGTTTACAATGCAAGTCCTATCGTTTATAATTTTATAGAGAGTTAAATCAAGTTTATAGAAGGGGAAAATGGGCACTGCCGATAAAAAATTCATCCTTGAATTGCCATTAAAAGTAATTTTAACAGAGGAAGGTACATCAAATTTTATCAGTAACAATAAAAAACTTTTAAGAATTAAACTTGCTGATAACATTGAGGAATATGGTATTTCTCTTAATAAATTCTCTCCACAGTCTATTCAGAATATGGTCCTTTTGGATTACATCTCAAAAATAGAAATTTCCATGTCAGAGTTTGTTTCGAAACGTCAGGAGGTAATGGATCTTTCTAAGGTTCTGGTATATTCAATTTTATATAAACAATTTGATCGCGAAGTATATAATGCTCTTATTCAGTGTGAATGTGTAAGAAAGTACAATCGTCTTAATCCGTCAAAAATTATTGATGAACATACACAGTTTTCTGACAGACAGCTTCGTTCAACATTACAGTCTAAAGAATCAATAATTCAGGTTGCTCGAAAAACTATTCTTGAACCAATCTGGAAAATCATATTGGAAAATAAAGAATATTCTTCTGAAGAAAAGAATATATATCTTTTAATGTCTGAAAAGTTTATGAATCGTCTTGGTTTGATGAACTGGTATATTATTACAATGTTCTACAAAAATGAAAATGCCGGTGAAATGTTTGTAGCTCTTAGAAAATTACTCAGTTCATACATGGAAAAATCTAAGGTTGCTGAATATATTTCCGTAATGGTAATGGAACTTGCACTTAATAATGAAAATACAAATATAAAAAAAGAAGCCAGACTAATGTATGCTGGTGTTGATGATGTTGATTCTTTGATTTTTGATCCTGAAATCCGTGCTAAAATTGTTCAGGAACTGCAAAGAAAACATGAACTTGTATTTTTGTCCTGGAAGTTGGGGGGAGGTTCTACTTCAATTGGTAAGCAGGGTAGACTTTCTATTACACTTTACAATAAAGATGATGAATTCCAGGAAGTTAAAGAAAATATTGAAACTGCTAAAGCTGCAAAAAATAACAATAAATCTTTGATTGACTTTTACAGGGAAATGCCGGAAGGTCAGCAGGGTACTGATTTGGGATTATTCTATCTTTCGTATCTTGATGATGCCTGTAAGAAAGTTAATATAAAGTTTGAATCAATTGTAAATCAATATTCAGCTTCAGATTTAACAGTCATTAATTTAAATTTTAATTTTAACGTTTAGTATGAAAAATTTTTACAACAGATTATTTTTTCTCTTTTTATTTATAGTAACTTTTTTTTCAGGATGTTCATCTTCTGTACCAGAAGTTAATCATGCTATTGCAAGTGTTGTTTTTGAATATGAAGATTATGACTCTTTTCCTCAAAAAAGACTTGCCCTTATTATTGATTCCCAGTCTGATATTCATAGGGCTCAAAGACTTTCTGTAATCTGTCTGGATAATAATTATATGTGGACATCAGATAATCTTGTTAAGTTTCAGAATAATAAAAAAACTTATGCTGGATATACAAATTTTGTAATGCCGGAAAACAAGAATGTGCCTCAGGGGAATTATAAAATAATTTATGAAAATGCAGATAATCAGAATATAGAAGTAGAAATAAAAATAAAATATGATGAAAATATTTCCAGTTATAAAGCTGAAAAATGCGAAAACAGTTTTAAGGACAAAGCTTCAAAATTAAAAATTGGTATATATGATAGAGAAAATAAACTATTGTATTTTGGGGATAAAAAAAATGAATTATCTTCAAAAGAAAATATTTTAAAATCATACAGAACAGCATCTTATTACCGTAATGTATGGAGTACACAAAATGATGGAATTTTGTGTATAATGCCAAAGGAATATATTTCAGAAGAAACGAATGCTTCTGAAAATAATTAAAGGAAATATATGAATAATCAGGAACAAGAAAATCAGACAAAGGAAACTACAGAACCTTTGCCGGCTGACTCCAGTATATCTGGAATTGAAAATTTTAGACGTGAAGTAAAGACTTATGTACTTCGAATTGGCAGAATGACAGCTGCGCAGGAAAAATCTTACAATGAGCTTTCTGCTGCCTGGTGCATTCCTTACGAAAATAAAAAACTTAATTTTGTAGATATTTTTGGTAATACAAACCCAATTGTAATTGAAATAGGTTTTGGTATGGGTGATGCTACTGCCGAACTTGCAGAAGCTAATCCAAACGTTAATTACCTTGGTATTGAAGTTCACAAACCAGGAGTAGGAAAACTTCTTGGTGAAATTAAACGACGAAATTTAACTAACTTATATATTATTGAGCATGATGCTCTTGAAGTTTTAGAAGATATGATTGGTGATAATTCTGTAAATGGATTTCATATTTTCTTCCCAGACCCATGGCCTAAAAAACGTCATCATAAACGAAGAATGGTACAACGTCCAAGAACAAATTTAATGGCACAAAAACTTGCTCCAGGTGGATATCTTTATTTTGTAACAGACTGGAAAGAATATGCTGAATTTGCCCTTGATGAATTAAATCAGACAGAATTCCTTAAAAATAAATATGAAGGTTTTGCAGAACCTCAGAAGTGGAGATCCCAGACTAAATTCGAAAGAAAAGGTCTTGATGCCGACAGAGAAATTACAGAAATATACTTTGAAAAACAGTAATCAGGTTTTATATGGATTTATTTGACGTAGATGAAATTACAGAAAAAAATACTCGAATTAAGGAACTAGAACAGCTGATAATAAAATATCAGGCTTCGTATTATAATGGTGAAGCAGAAATTGAAGATTCTGAATTTGATAAACTTTGGGATGAACTAAAAATTCTTGATCCTCAAAATGTAATTTTATCAAAAGTTGGGGCTGATAACGGTAATTTTTCAAAAATTCGTCATGTAATGCCTATGGGAAGTCAGGAAAAGGCTGCTAATCCTGAATCTTTTCTTGCATGGACTGAAAAGCACATTTATGACGAATATCTGGTTGAGTTTAAGCTGGATGGTGCTTCACTGGAATTGCAGTATGAAAATGGAAAGCTGATTCGTGCTGTTACAAGAGGTGATGGTACTATTGGAGATGATATTACTGCAAATGCAAAAAAAATGAATGGTGTCATTCCTTTTCTTTTGAAAGATGGAAAACACTTAAATTTTACTGGTGGAATACGTGGTGAAGTAATTATGACTCATCAGGTTCATGATCAGTATTTTTCAGATAAAGCTAATTGCAGAAATGCAGCAAATGGCCTTATGAAGCGTAAAGATGGTGAAGGCAGTGAATATTTAAAACTTATTACTTATGATGCCCTTGAAACTTCCGGGCAGATTTTTTTTACCGATGAAGTTGAAAAAATGCAGTTTTTAAAGGATTTAGGTTTTAATACAGCTCCACTTCAAATCTGTAAATCTCCTGAAGAAGTCATAGAATATCGTTCAAAAATCATGGAAGAACGAAAAAAACTTGAATATGATATTGACGGGCTAGTCGTAAAAGAACGAACAATTAATTATGAAGATGCCAGTAGAAATCGTCCAGACAGACAGATAGCTTTTAAGTTCAGCCTTGAAGAAGCAGTTTCTACTTTAAGAGAAGTTGAATGGAGTATTTCTGGAGCAACATATACTCCTGTAGCTATTTTTGATGAAGTTGAACTAAATGGAACAAAAGTTCAAAGAGCTAGTCTTGCAAATCCAGATACATTAAGAAATCTTGGTGTAAGAATTGGCAGTCATGTTGTTGTTGTAAAACGGGGAGAGATTATTCCTAAAATTGAATCAGTGGTTCGTGAGGATAATATTGAAACTTCAGAAATTATTTTTCCTAAAAAGTGTGAAGTTTGTGGAAGTGATTTAGTTGATGAAGGCAGCAGATTATATTGTCCTAATAAAAATTGTTCAAAACGAACTTTAGCCCAGCTTTTAAAATGGCAGAAAACTGTAGATATTCGTGATTTAGGTATCACTTTAATTACATCCCTTTTTAAGGATAAGAAAATTCAGTCCATAAGTGATATCTATAAATTGACAGAAGATGATTTTATTCCTTATTTTCTAAATCAGGAAAGTATTGAAGCTGATAAAGAATCTTTAGGTGCAGTAAAGGTCTATAAATCTATTCAAAATCATAGAATTATAAAACTTTCTGTTTTTCTTGCAGGTTTTAATATAGATGGATTTGGAGAAACTCAGGCAGAAAAATTAATTTCTGGTGGTTTTGATTCTCTTGAAAAAATTCTTAATGCAACAGAAGATCAGATTGCAAATATTTATGGATTTGCAGAAGTTATGGCCCATACAATTGTAGAAGGATTAAAGGAAAATGAAGCACAAATGCGTTTTCTGGTTGATAGTGGCCTTATAAAACTTGAAAGTAAAACTGCTGGAAAATTAACAGGTAAGTCTTTTTGTTTTACAGGTGAACTTGTTACAATGAAACGTGCTGATGCAGAAAAACTTGTAAAAGAAAATGGTGGAACAACAAAATCTTCTGTTACAAAAGATTTGTCCTATCTTGTAACAAACGATACTTCTTCTGGTTCTTCTAAAAATCAAAAAGCAGAAAAATTTGGTATACCAGTTATAAGTGAAAAAGAATTTCTTTCTTTATTGGAATAGTCTAATGAAGCAGGGGATGACTATAAAAAAAATATTAATATCTGTCTTCGCAATTCTTTTTTGTGCTTATTTTCTATATTGTTTGTTGTGTTATATAAATATCTTTTATGCAGCGAATTTTTTAAAAACAAGGTATTTAACTGAATATTTACGAATTAATATTTATGGAAAAAGTTATACAGAAGAAGGGGATACAATAAGTGCAAAGATAGCCATTGTTGATTCAAATTTAAATGAAATCACCACTGTTGAACGTTCCTGGAATGGTTCCTGTCTTGCCGTAAAATTTAATCAGCTTGAAATTTGTGGTTCCCGTTTTTATTTTCCTTCAAAGATTTATGGAAAAGAAGATTATCTGGATCAGAAAATTCCTAAAAATATAACTTCATTGGAAAAATATTATGATGAAAACGGACAATGCATTCTTTTTTCACAGACAAACACAAGAAAAAAAGAGAGAAAAGCCTTGTATGTTCTTTCAAAATTTGCCAATCACAAATATTTGATACCAACTTTTGGTTTTATAAATAAAAAAATTGTTGATTTATATGAGTGCAAAAATGGCAAATTTTACTCTATATCTGCAGATTCTAATGGAATTTTATCAATTATAGAACTTTAGTTATCTTCGCTGAAAGTAAAATCTTCCATAAAGAATTCTGGTCGGACAGCACCCGCATTCAATCTCATTTCCCAATGTAAATGAGGCCCTGTTGCAAGCCCAGTAGAACCGGATTTTCCTATAAGTTGATTTTGTTTTACATAATCACCAGGTTTTACATTCATGCTGGAAAGATGATAATAAAGACTGTATAAGCCTGGAAGGTGTTCTATTACAATACTGTATCCAGTAGAGATTCTCCATTCTGCCATAACAACTTTTCCTTCCTGACAGCTTTTAACTTCACTTCCTTCTGGAACTCCATAATCATTACCGTAGTGGAGACTTGTTGATTTTTCACCGTTTGTGTAAACGTAAGTTCTTCTATCCCCAAAATAAGCTGTATGTCTGGTTGAGGTTGTTGGGCATATAAATTTTTTTAGTGAAAAAACATTTTGATTGTTTGCTGTGTATAATATTTTATTTAATTTTTCAATTTGAGCCATTCTTTCAGGACCATAGTCCTGTTTTATATTTGAATTAGCTTCGTTTAATTCAAGAATTTCCTGTGGAAAATCTTTATTTTTAAATGTAACTGGCAGATAAAATTCTTTTGCATTTTCATCTTCCGCCATTTTGAATATAACTTTTAATGAAAATCCATCCTCTTTATCAGTTTTTAGCCATGGAGAAACGGGAACTCCACATAACATTTCTGCATAAGTTGTACTTTTCTTTTTTGTGATTGAATAAAATGGAGCCTTTTCCAGTATTTTTTTGTCTTTTTCTTGAATAAATTGTAATGTAGCTTGATTTTCTGAATCTGACTTATTTTTTTTGTGATTTTTAGGAGTATTAATTTCCATTCTTACAAAAATTGCATCTCCTGGAATTACTGTATCATTGTAATGTACATTGATTATATAATTTTCATCCTGATATCTGGCGGAAGTTGCAAAACAAAATGCACATTGAACAAAAATAAGAGTTAAAATAAAAGTCTTTTTAAATAATTTCATGTTAATTTCCTGTTGTATAAAGTTCTTTTATAAGAAGTTGATTTGTCTGGATTCCATTAAAATAGTTCTTACTTAAGGAATAAAGTATATCATATTTTTCGCCTATATTAATGTCCTTTCTTAATCTGTCACCTTGCCCCCAGAACATTGCAGGAAACTTATATTTTCCGCAGTCAAAAGTAAGTTTCAGATGCTGTGGTTCTTTTTTGCCAACTAATTGAGCATCACATAGTTTTAGCTGTCTTGAAAAAAATACCAGTTCACCATTTTCTGCACCATAAGGTTCAAAAATATCAAGAAGATTAAAAAGTTTTGGAGTAAGATATTGTTCTGGAATTTCAGCATCAATTTTTATTTCAGTCTCTGCATCTTCCAGATTTATGTTTTCATATTTTTCTTCAATTCTCTTTAAAAATAAATCCAGATTTTTTCGTTCAAAACTGAATCCTGCTGCATAGTTGTGACCCCCATGGTTTATAAAAATATCACCCAGATTGTCAAGAAATGTTGTTGCAATAATTCCTCTGCAGCTTCTCATGGATCCTACGCAAACTTTTTCATCTAAAGTAACTGCAATGGCAGGTATATTAAATTCACCCATCATTTTTGCAGCAAAGAGACCTGTAAGTCCTTTATGAAGATTTTCATCGGTTACTAAACAAAGTTTATTCTGAAATTTATTAACACTTTCCTCAGCTTTATTATGAAGTTCATAAACTGAATTCTGAACAATATTTTTTCGTTCTTCATAAGTATCTAGAATTTTTTCTGCATAAATTTCTCGTTCCTGTGGACTTTCGCTCAAAAACAGATTTAATGCAAGGTCTGGTACTCCTAAGCGACCTGTTGCATTTATTGCAGGATTTACTGACCATGAAAGTTCTGTGGAATTTAGTGATTCTGTATTAATTTTCAAACGGGTAAACAATTCGGCAAGCCCTTTACGAGGTAAATCTTTTTTCATGCTTTGAATAGCATTTTTTACAAAAATCCTGTTTTCATTTTTCATGGGCATAATATCAGCTAAAGCGGCAAGTCCCACCAGCTGCATGTCATAACGTTCATCCTCAATGTCTTTTTTGAAATTTATGCTGATTATTCGTTTTACGTAAGTTACATATAAATTGTAAAGACTGTTTAAGCTGGAATTTTCTTTTTCAATATATTTTGCAATTACTGAAAGTGACTGTAAATCAGATGAACTTTTGTTATTTAATGAAGGAATCATTTTACAGATTTCTGCCTTCAAATCGTTCAAATTAAATTCAACGCCACTTCCAAAAACATTTTTAAGTTCAGATTTTACAAAAGGTGCATCCCAAACATAAATTGCCTGACCTTGTAAAAAAGATGGAAATTTTAAATCATAAATTGAAGTTTTTCCTGGGATTATTTTTTCATGTAATTCCTTTTCCTTTACAAGGTTTCTGACTTTTACACAGTTAATTTCATAATATTTCTCTTCTGAATTTTCTTTTATTTCAAAAATACAGATTTCCATGCCGTAAAAAGCAGTATGTGCAAAACGAAGGGCACTTACCAGTTTATATGCAACTGCCGCTCCCGAAATATCTTTATATGGATATCCAGAGTCTTCAGTTTTAGGATCAAGTATAATTATTGCTTCAGGCAGATTTTCTGGCGGATTGTGATGATCTGTTATAATTACATCAATACACAGGTCATTTGCGTGAGCTATTTCTTCATTATTTGAAATACCGCAGTCAACTGTAATAATTAAAGTTCCACCTTTAGAGGCAAAATCATCAACAGCTTTAATAGAAAGTCCGTAGGCATCATCTTCTTGTGGAACTCTATACTCAACATCAATGCCAATTTTTTTCAGATAGTTGTACAAGATAACTGTACTTGTAATTCCATCAACATCTGAATCACCAAAAACAAGAACTTTTTCTCCTTCAGTTTTTGCCTGCAAAATGCGTTCTACCGCATCTTCCATTGCTGTAAAGTTGTATGGTTCATGTTGAAAACGTAAATCACTTTCCAGATAATATAAAATATCTTCGCCCTCAGTAATTCCACGTCTTACAAAAATTGATGCAAGAATGGACTCCATTTCATATTTTTTACATAATGGATCTATTTGCTGTAAAGTTAAAGGTTGTTTACTCCAAGTTGTCAAAATCTTATCCTTAGCCTATATTTCTTTGTAAATGAGAGGATTTTTTTCTGGTGCTGATGAAGAATAGGTTACTGCTGCTTCAAGGCTTTTTCTTGCACTTTCAAGGCACTCTTCATTTTGACCATAAATTTCCATAATTAAATCGTCTTTAGAAACTTTATCCCCAGAGTGTTTTATTAAAATGATTCCTGCATCTCCACAAACTGGATCTGTGGTTTTATTTCTTCCCACTCCTAAAGTAACACCTGCAAGTCCTGTTTTAAAGGCATTAATTGAAATATATCCATCTTCCTTTGCTGACAATG
This sequence comes from Spirochaetia bacterium, assembly GCA_022768685.1. Lineage (GTDB taxonomy): Bacteria > Spirochaetota > Spirochaetia > Treponematales > Treponemataceae > Treponema_D. The sequence goes on along the minus strand of JALEPQ010000052.1, from coordinate 4,001 downwards.
TAGTTTTATGTGCTGAGCGTCTTTTTCCCACTTGTTTTAATAATTCTTCAGCATTGCCACCCTGATCCTCAACATTTTCCAGGAATTTTTTAAGTGCTGCTCCAGAAGAAATTGCATCTTTGCACATTTTTAGTGCCTCTTCCTTTGTTTTTGCTATTTCTCCAAGAAGAAGCATCTGAACACCAAGAGCGTATGTTTCTTCCATAACGTCTTCTGGTCCTTTTCCCTGAAGACATTCAATAGTTTCTTCTATTTCCAGGAAATTACCTATTTTGTTTCCTAATGGTGTATTCATATCTGTAATAAGTGCACTTGCTTTTTTTCCCATAGCTTCAGCTGTTTTTACAAGACTTGTTGCCAGTAATTCTGCATCTGCTTTGGATTTCATAAAAGCTCCATTTCCGTATTTTACGTCAAAAACAAGACCGTCACTTCCTTCTGCAACTTTTTTAGAAAGAATGCTTGCTGTAATAAGTGGAATTGATTCAACAGTTCCTGTTACATCACGCAGGGCATATAAAATTCTGTCAGCAGGCGCTATTTTTGATGTTTGTCCTGTCATAGCATAGCCAGTTTTAGCTATTAATTGTGTGAATTTTTCAGGAGAAAGTCCTGTTACATATCCGTTAATTGATTCTAGTTTATCTAAAGTTCCACCTGTATGTCCTAAAGCTCTGCCACTCATCATTGGAACCTGAAGTCCGCAGGCAGCAACCATAGGAGCCAGTGGTAAAGAAATTTTATCTCCAACACCACCAGTAGAATGTTTATCAACAAAGATTCCATCTTTTAGACCTGATGATTCTTTTCCGTGTAAGTCTATAACATCTCCAGAATGAAGCATTGCATCTGTAAGGTATCCTGTTTCTTCAAATGTCATTCCATTAAAGAATATTGCCATAAGCCAGGAAGAAAGCTGGTATTCTGGTATTGAGCCGTCAACACAACCTTTTATCATAAATTGAATTTCTTCTTTTGTATTTGGTTCAGAACCTGTCAACTTACGCTTCCCCTTATCATCTGTAACAAAAGTTCCTCTTTTTTTCATTATAATGTCTACAGCTCTCATAGAATTCCCCTCCCGGTTTCTAAGGTATTAAGTTTTGTTTCAATATTTTTTTCAATCAGATAAAAAACAATCTGTTTTATCTGCTGGTAAGTTTCCTTATCAATTTTGAGCTTCCGTGCCTCTGCTGGCTGAAGATTTGTAAGTCCTGTTAAGTAAACAGCTCCCAGTGTACTGATTGGATAAACAATTTCATCTTTGTTGTAACATTCTCTGCAAATAAAACTATTGGCTCCAACATTATAGTATGAATTACTATCTGGTGCAAATTCACTTAAAAAGGATTTTCCACAAAAAGAACAGGAAGATGAATCAGGCTGAACTCCAAGTATTTCAAGATAGCGCCAAAGAAAACGGATCAAGCCAACTCGACTTTGCGCTTCATCAGAAAGCTCCATCCCATCAAAAAAACCACTGACTAAGTCAAATACCTGCTGATTAGATCCACCACATCTTGTTTTGATTACAATCTCAGCTGCAAGACTTGAAGCAAAAGACTTAAATAAATTCTCTGAAAAAGAGTCATGGAACTTTTTTACATCAAAATCACTGATTTTAATCTGATTTTTTTCCTGATTCTCATAAAGGTAAATAACCCCTGCATTCCATTGCGAAACAAGAGATCTGAGTTTACTTTTAGGTCCTCCATAAAGGGTCCCAGAAATAACTCCCTGTTCTCTAGTAAGAATAGTTACAGAAAAGTTGTTTTCTCCCAGAGTTTTTAGAGAAAGTACGATTGCGTTGTTTGAAGTAGTCCTGTTCATCTTCCATATATAATATAGCTTTGCTTGTAACATTTTTACAATATTTTGGAAAAAAAATTGAATTTTTTTTATTTTTTTTAAATATTTGTTAGAAAAAAACGCATTTGCGATATAATAAATACGGAATTACGGTTTATGAATGTTTTTTTAATTACAATTTTTTTGTTAATTTTTATTTTGCTTGCTGCATTAATTATAGCAGGAAACTTTTTTGTTTCTTTTACTTTAGATAATAAAGCTTCTTTTGACTTGTTTAAAAAAATCTCTAAGGAAAATCTGGATGTTGATTTACCTATAGTTGATCATACTCCTATTACACAATGGTTAAAACAGTATTCCGTGGATAAATACATAATAAGTAAAGATAATCTTAAACTTCATGGTTTTTATGTAGAAAATGAAAAAAAATCTCATAAATATTTAATAGGTATTCATGGATATAAGGGAAGAGCAGAAGAGGTTGGACCAAGCGGTCAGTTTTTTTATAACAAAGGATATAATATACTTTTGCTTGATAACCGTGCTTTTCATGGTAGTGAAGGCCGCTATATTGGAATGGGCACTTTGGAATGTTATGATGTGCTTTACTGGATAAACTCAATTATAAAAGAAGATGAAAAAGCTGAAATTGTAATACATGGAGTTTCTATGGGTGGAGCTACTGTAATGCTTACAACCGGACTGGACTTGCCTTCAAATGTGAAATTTGCCATAGAAGATTGCGGATATGTGAGTGTATGGGAAATTTTAAAAGACAAATTAAAGCAATTTTTTCATCTTCCTTCTTTTCCAATACTTACAGTCTGCTCTATCATTGCAAAAATTCGTGCAGGTTATAGTTTTAAAGAAGGTGATTGTATTAAGGCTGTAAAAAAATCAAAAACACCTACTTTATTTATCCATGGTGAAAAAGATACTTTTATTCCTGTTACCATGATGGAAACTCTTTTTAGCGCTGCAGAGTGTAAAAAAGAAAAATTTGTATGTCCTGATGCAGAACATGCACTCTCCATGTATACTCATCCTGATTTATATTTCAAGGCAGTTGATGAATTTGAAAAAATGTATATGAATTGACTTTTTTTTGCGTATGATTAAAATAGAGATTAGTATCATAAGAGGGGTATTGTATGGTTTTCCCATTAGAACAGTTGTGTGAATTTAATGACAATATTTACGAAATTACAGTTGCTGCAAGCCGTCGTGCTTATCAGATGGCTCGTGTAAACGATCCAGAAATTGAAGCTAATCAGGATAAAGATGTTTGTGCTGCTGCAAAACAGCTTTTTACACATAAGGTAAATTATCGTATTGAAAAAGAAGACTTCTAGTTCAAAAATCCCTGTTATAGTGATTTTTGCACCAACAGCTTCAGGAAAGACTGCCTTGACAGGTGATTTATTTTCGCCTTCTGGCAGTCATTTTGTTTTAAATGCAGAAGTTATAAGTGCAGATTCAATGCAGGTTTATAAATATATGGATATAGGAACTGCAAAAGCAGATCCTGAATTCTGTGAAAAAATTCCCCACCATTTAATAAATCTTGTTACTCCTGATGTTCAATTTACCGTTGCTGATTTTCTAAAGATGGCTGATGAGAAATGTGAAGAAATTTATACTCGCGGAAAACTCCCTGTAGTTGTTGGGGGAACAGGATTTTATATTCGTAGTTTTCTCTTTGGCTTACCAGAAACACCAGAATCAGATGAAAATTTAAGAAATCAATTAAAATCAAGAATAGAAACTGAAGGCAATGAAATTTTGTATAAAGAGCTGCACTCTGTTGATCCTGAAAGTGCATCTAAAATTCATGTAAATGATGCTTACCGAATTGTACGTGCCCTTGAAGTGTTTTATACAACTGGAAAAAAGAGATCTGATTTTATTGTTGAAAAAAACTTAAGAGATAAATTTGATTTTCTTTTTATTGTATTGCAGCCTCCAAGAGAACTTTTATATGAAAGAATAAGAAATAGGGTTGATGTAATGTTTCAACAGGGATTAGTTCAGGAATTTAATTCTCTTGTGGAAAGAGGGTATTCTAAAGATACTCCAGGTATGAAAGCAATCGGTTACAGTGAATTTTTTGAATATGAAGATATTGAAACTGTAAAAGACAGGATTAAACATGACAGCTGTAAATATGCAAAAAAACAATACACTTACATAAA
>JALEPQ010000033.1 GCA_022768685.1 Spirochaetia bacterium | reverse complement strand
GTGTTTCCTGAAGCGAATTGTGTTTATGTTGGCGATACAGCAAACTTTCCTTATGGTGAAAAATCTCATGATGAAATTGTAAAGGCTGATATTGAGGTCTGTAAAAAAATTATAGAAAAATTTAATCCTAAAGTTATAATTATTGCCTGTAATACAATGAGTGTAAATGCACTGGATGTTTTAAGGGATGTTTATCCTGATACCCAGTTTGTAGGTACTGTTCCGGCAATAAAACTTGCAGCTTCTATTTCAAAAAAACGTGTTATTGGTCTTCTGGCTACTAATTCAACTGTAAATCATCCCTATAATCAGGATTTAAAAAATCATTATGCCAGTGATTGTAAAATGATTTTACGTGGTGATCCTGAATTAATCAGTTTTATTGAACACGACTCATTTACTGCTACTAAAGAAGAAATAATTGATGCCTGCAGGCCTGCAATTGATTTTTTTAGAAAACAGGGATGTGATGCAGTTATACTTGGATGTACGCATTTTTTGAATCTTAAAAAAGAAATTCTGGAAATATGTTCTCCTGATATTCAGGTTGTTGATTCTGTGGAAGGTGTTACTAACCGGGCGCTGAGTTTATTCAAAGGCGTTGCGGGAATGTGTCCCGCACAGGGGGTAGCGGAAAAGAAGGTCTGCGAAGCAGACACCTTTGGAGCGCAGGGGGCTTTCCCCCTCCTTTATGTTACTGGTTTTTCTGACAAAAAAGATGAAAAAGAGTATGATGTGATTTGTGAACGCTATAAATTGAAATTTGGTGGAATCTTAAAATAATTTTCTGCATTGCGGAAATTAAAATATATGGAGTTATTTTTATGAAAAAAATTATTTCAGGAAAAGTTCGTGAAGTTTATGACTTGGAAGACGGACGCATGGTTATTGTTACAACAGACAGAATTTCTGCTTTTGATGTAATTCTCCCTACAATGATTACAGACAAAGGTAAGGTTTTGAATGCTCTGGCAAATTTCTGGTTTGATTACACAAGTGATATTGTAAAAAATCACATGATTTCTTCTGATTTGAAAGACATGCCAGCTGAATTCCAGAAACCTGAATTTGAAGGTCGTACAATTTTGGTTAAAAAACTTAAGATGGTTCCTTATGAAGTAATTGTTCGTGGATATATGTTTGGTTCTATGTATGAAGCATATAAAAAAGGTGAACCTTTCTTAGGGCATAGTTTTGATAAAGAATATAAAGAAGCAGAAAAACTTGCTGAACCTATTGTAACTCCATCTACTAAGGCTGCTGAAGGTCATGATATTAACGTTACTTTACAGTACATGAAAGATGATCTTGGTGAAGAACTTGGAACAAAAATTGAAAAAGCTGCTTTGGCTGTTTACAAGAAATGTTATGACTGGGCTTATCAGAATGGAATTATTATTGCAGATACTAAATTTGAATTTGGTTTAGATGAAAATGGTGAATTAGTTCTTGCTGATGAAGTTCTTACTCCAGACAGCTCTCGTTTCTGGGATTTATCTAAATATGAAGTTGGAGGAAGTCCTGCTTCTTATGATAAACAGTTTGTTCGTGACTGGTTAAAAGCAAATAATCTTGCTGGAGATCCTAATATTAAAGAAATTCCTGCTGATGTAGTTGCTAAGACCTCTGAAATTTACAAAGAATGTCAGTCTAAAATTTGTCATAAATAGGGGATTGCCGCGCTGCGCTCGCAATGACGGGTTACTTTCCGTGCTGTTAACGCAATGACGGAAAAATAAAAAAGGTGTAGAATTTTTAGTTTTCTACACCTTTTTTTATGATATTAATAAATGTAAATTTTACATTTATAGCAATTTTTCTAATCTTTCTCTAATTGCAGCAATGTATTCCCAGCTGTTAAGAACTTTTGTGGCTTTTGGTTCGGCGATTCTTGCAATATCTCCTGTCATAAAGCCTTCCTCAATTGTTCCTAAAGTTGCTTTTTCAAGTTTTTTAGCAAAGTCTACTAATTCTGGTGTTCCGTCAAGTTCACCACGTTTTGCAAGGGCTCCTGTCCATGCAAAAATTGTTGCAACTGGGTTAGTTGATGTTTTTTCACCTTTTAAGTAACGGTAATAGTGTTTCTGAACTGTACCGTGAGAAGCTTCATATTCAAAGTTTCCATCTGGGCTTACAAGTACAGAAGTCATCATTGCTAAAGAACCACAAGCAGATGCAATCATGTCTGACATTACATCACCATCGTAGTTTTTAGTTGCCCACATGAATCCGCCTTCAGAACGCATTACACGTGCAACAGCATCATCAATAAGAGTGTAGAAGTATTCAATTCCAGACGCTTCAAACTTTTCTTTGAATTCTTCTTCGTAAACGCGAGCAAAAATAGCTTTGAAATTACCATCGTAAGTTTTAGAAATTGTATCTTTTGCACCAAACCATACTGAAATTTTACGGTCTAATGCATATGTTAAACAACAGCGTGCAAAGCTTTCAATTGAGTTATCAAGATTGTGAATACCCTGAATAATTCCAGGACCTGGCATATCTTTGATTAATTTACGGATTTCAGTTCCATCTTCACCTGTAAATACAAGTTCTGCTTTTCCAGCACATGGAGTTTTAATTTCTGTATTTTTATAAATATCACCGTAAGCATGGCGGCCAAGTACGATAGGTTTAGTCCAGCATGAAACTGTTCCGTGCACATTCTTTACGAAGATTGGTTCACGGAAAACTGTACCATCAAGTTCTGCACGGATAATTCCGTTTGGAGAAGGTGTTAACTGTTTAAGGTTATATTCTTCCATGCGCGCAGCATTTGAAGTGATTGTGGCACATTTTACACCAACGTGAAGTCTTTTAATTGCTTCAGCAGCAGCATAAGTTACTTTGTCATCAGAATCATCACGACTTTTAAGTCCTAAATCGTAGTATTCTGTTTTTAAATCAACAAAAGGTGTTAAAAGTTCATCTTTAATCACCTGCCATAAAACACGAGTCATCTCATCGCCATCGAGCTCTGCGATGGCATTTTTCATCTGAATTTTTGCCATAATAAGAGAATTATAATGATTTTATTATTCTTAGTCATTAAAAAATGTACAAAGAATTAATGAAGAATGTCATAATCAAGCTTGTTAAGGGTCTTTTCTACATCTGCTCCATTCCAGATTTCAGGGAAAACTGCATTTCCATAGTTCCAGAAGTTAGCCATTTCTGGAATTGATGGCATTGGGAATGCATAATTTAACTGCTTGATAAATCCATCCATATATTTAGAATCTGTTTGTATGTCTACTGCAGGCATAGTTCCTGTTAGTTTATATCTGAGCTGCTGAATTTCTTTTGAAATTAAAAATTGACCAAATAAAGCTGCTTCTTTAGGGTGTCTGGAAAATGCACTTACAAACATTCCTCTTGTACCACTAAAAGATGCTGCAGGAGTTTTTTCTCCAGGTAAACTAGGAAGAGTTGTTACACCAAAATCTATGCCACTGTTTTCAAATGGCTTTATATTCCATAATCCGGTAATATGCATAGCTGCGTTTCCTGACATAAAAAGTCCGTCACAAGTTGCTGTATTAACAGATACAGATTTTAGTGCCAGTTCTGTGTTAAGTTTCTGGAAAAATTTAATACCTCTAATGGCGGCAGGCGTTGTTAAATATGTTTTATTAACTTCTGTTCCAGATTCACCAAAGAGTCTGTTATTATCTAAAGTAGTAAAAATGATTGCATAATATCCGTTATAAAAATCCATTACAAAACCTTGTTTTCCAGGATTTTTCTTTTTGAAATTCTTATTCCATTCTATAAGTTCTTCAAAAGATTCTGGAACTTCATTTTCACTGATTAATGCTTTGTTATAAAAAAGAGCATAAGTTTCTGCAGAAAGAGGATAACCATACATCTGACCATTGTAGGTCAGTGCTTTTGCACAGGCTCCCAGAATCTGTTTTTTTACTTCTGAATCATTTTCAACAGGAAGTACAAGATTATTTTTTACAAGTTCACCAAGTTTATCATGAGGTGCAGAAAACAAATCTGGACCAACTCCATTTGGACCATCAATTTTTACATCATCAACAGTACTATGAAAATCGTGTGCTATATATTCAATGTGGATATTAGGATAGAGTTTAGTAAATTCTTTTCCAGCCTGACGGATAAAATTGTATTGTTCTTCATCTTCTGATTCCCATACTCTTAAATGAATTTCAGGATCATTTTTAGAAATACTTCCGTCTTTATTTTTAGCAACTGCATACGAAGAAAAAATTGTGGTAAAAAAGATTGTTCCTATAATTATTTTATGAATTTTTTTCATATAAGTTCTCCAAAATTGATTTTAATAAAATTAGACCTTAAACTGATCTACTTGAGATCCAATGTCATTAATTGAATTATTCATCTTTTCTGAGATTGAAGATAAATCTTTTCCGCTGTTTGTGATGTGTTCTGCACCAGCTTTCATTTCATCCATACCAGAACGTACAGATAATGTGGTGTCTTGAAGAGACTGCACTTCCTGTAAAATTGCTTTAGTACCTTCTGACATTTCCTGTACTGCTAAAGTGACTTCTGCGGTACTGGAATTCATACTGTGCAAAGATTCACTAATTTGCTTTGAACCGATTGTCTGCTCTTCCATGGCTACTGAGACTTCATGTACAATTTTATCTGTTTCCTGAATTTCTGACGAAACAGAAACAAAGGCTTTTCTTGATTCTTCAGAGGCCTTTATGATTTCTTCTATGGACGTTTGTATATTGCTGAGTTGAACTCCAATTGTAGCTGATTGTTCGGATGAAGTTTCGCTGAGTTTTCTGATTTCATCAGCTACAACAGAGAATCCTTTTCCAGCTTCACCTGCGTGAGCTGCTTCAATAGCTGCATTCATGGCAAGGAGGTTAGTCTGTTCTGCAATATCCTGAATGATTTTATTTGCTTCATTCAACATTGTAGATTGTTGTCCTACTGTCTCAATTTTCTGGCTGACATCATCCTGCTTTTTTACTCCGTCTACTGCCTGTAATTCCAACTGTTTAAATGATTCGGCCATTCGTGTCATAGAATTGTTTACTGAAGTAATATTTCCAATCATCTGTTCAACAGCTGAAGATGCATTTGAAACGCTTTCTGATTGATTTTTTATCATATTTTCCAGTGAAACAATATTGGAAGAAATTTCGTTTACGGCACTGGCTGTTTGTGAAACTGAATTGTTTTGATTGGAGATTTGACTGCCAATATTTGAAATGTTGTTCAAAATCTTTTCAATGGAGTCTAATGTATTTTCTGTATCAATTTTTAATTCATCTCCTAAATTTACTAATGTATTTTTTGAATCTTTCATTACAGACATTATTGATTGAAGTTTTTCTGTAAAAGTATTAAATCCTTCTACTACCTCACCAATTTCATTTTTTGTTTCAATTTTAATTCTTTGAGTAAGGTCCGCTTTTCCAGAGGCTATTTCTGTAATACTTCTGCTTAATGTATTTAAAGGTCTGAGTTTTCTTACAAGGAGATAAGCAATTAAGTCTCCAAAAATAATGGCAATGACTGTAATTAAAATCATTGTTTGTAAAAGCTGTCTTAACGCCGCAGTTGCCTGATCTTTATCCTGCACAATTCCTAAGTGCCATTGTTTATCATTTATTGTTGTATAGGATATAAGATATTCCTTTCCGTTCATGTAAAAGTCTTCAATTGCTGAATCGCCCTGAATCATTCGAACTTGAATTGCACCAAATTGACCTAATGGAGTTTCTGGAGCATAATCTTTATCACTTATGTTGTTTTCAAGTTTTGATTTTCCTTTGTAGTCAACACCTGCCATTTTTTGACCATAATGATCGATGATAAAACAGAAGCCGTCATAATCTAATTGAATGGAAGAAGTGATTTCATTTGTAAAGGATGCATCTTCAACGGCACTTAAAACACCGATGATTGTATTGTTTTTGTCATATATTGGAGCACTTACATTAACAACCATTTTTCCATGGTTAGAATCGTAATGAACATCTGAAAGATTTGCTCGACCACTTAATGTCTTTTTATAATAAGATTTATCCCCGTCGTAAAAAGAAAGTCCTTTTGTATTTTTTACATTTCCAGAGACATCTCCAATCTGAAATGCTTCAAAGCCTGTTCTTTTAGCTTCGGAAGTAAGAATGTTATTTTGTTTTTCCCAATTCATGGAGCGGATATCTTCACGTTGAGCAATAGCTTCTACCTGTTTTATATATCCATCAATTTTTGCTTCGATGATTTTATCTGTATCATCTAAACTTTTGGTAAGGGAATGAATTAGCTGCTTATTTTGAATTGAGCTGAATAGTGAAACTGCAATGCCTGTTAAAGTTACACAAATTACAAGAACTAAAGAAGAAATTCCCAGCATGTTAGTTACAGCCAGTTTTCCAATTTTCATAACTATCCTCCAATGTGTATATTATAAATGTGAATTAAGGAAATGAAAAACAAATAATTTTAATAATAAATATTTACTATTTTTTTAATACAATAATTATACAAAATGTAAAATACCTTTTACTTATGGCAATAAATGGGAAACATTTTAATATGAGGGCAAACGCATTATAAACGCTTTTCCGTAATGTTGGCGCGAAGGAGCGGGGCGTGGTTCAAAAACACTCTTTTTGTGGCTGCTGCGAAGCGGCAGTTCAATAGTTTCTATACCACAAAAAGCGTGTAGCGCATTATTGCGCGGTTTTGAATCACGCAA
>JALEPQ010000182.1 GCA_022768685.1 Spirochaetia bacterium | reverse complement strand
TAGAACTTATTTTATTTTTTCATGTTCCAGTATGCAGCATTCCATCTTAATTCATTTCTGAATGCTGGAATTGTTGTATCTTTTCCGATAACTGCACATTCAATTCCAACCATTTCACACCAGTCTTGTAACATTTCTGTTGTGATGATGTTAGAGAATGCTGTATGATGTCCACCACCTGCTAAAATCCATGCTTCAGCAGATGTTGATAAGTTTGGATAAGGTTTCCAAAGCATACGAGCAACTGGTAATTTTGGAAGTTCTGCTTCTGGCTTAATTACATTGATTTCATTTATAACACAGCGGAAGCGGTTTCCCATATCAACTACAGCTGATACAAGTCCTTCACCTTCGATTGCATTGAATACCATACGAGCAGGATCTTCTTTTCCACCGATTCCAAGTGGGTGAACTTCAATTTTTGGTTTAGAAACAGCAATTTCTGGGTCAACTTCAAGCATATGAGATCCCATGTTTGCCTCTTTTCCAGGAACCAGATTATAAGTATAGTCTTCCATGAAAGCATTTCCCTTTCCAGGTTTTACTAATCCTTCTGTCATTGCTTTGAATGTTCTTACGAAACATGAAGTTTTCCAGTCACCTTCAGCACCGAATCCGTAACCATCAGCCAAAAGTCTCTGAATTGCAAGACCTGGAAGCTGTTTCATTCCATGAAGATCCTGGAAGTTTGTACAAAGAGCAGATCCACTATTATCTTTTAAGAATCTTCTTAACGCAATTTCAATCTTAGCCTGTTCTTTTATCTGTGCTGTTACGAAATCTTTATCATTTCCATAAACAATTTCATATTTCTGATTATATTCATCAAATAAAGCATTAATATCTGAATCTTTAACATCGTTCATGTAAGCAACTAAGTCACCGATTCCGTAGTAAGGTACAGACCATCCAAACTTGATCATTGCTTCTACTTTATCACCGTCTGTAACTGCTACTTCACGCATGTTATCACCAAAACGGAGACAACGTAATGTTTTGCCATCAGCTACTGCACGTGCTACACGCATCCAATCAGCAATGCGTTTCTGTGTATCTGGATGAGACCAGTGTCCAACGATTACTTTTCTTGGTAAATCCATACGGCTTGTAATGAAACCAAACTCTCGGTCACCATGAGCTGCCTGATTTAAGTTCATGAAATCCATATCCATTGTAGCATAAGGAATTTCTTCATTGAACTGTGTATTTAACTGAAGTAATGGCTTTCTGTATGCATTTAATCCTGCAATCCACATTTTTGCAGGAGAGAATGTATGCATCCAACAAATTACACCTGCACAATTATCATCAGCATTTGCCTGTTCAAGTGTTTTGTGAATTGAATCTGGAGTAAGGAGTGTTTCTTTCCAAACTAATTCACAAGGAAGTGTACCACTCTTATTGAGTGCTTCAACGATTGCTTTTGAATTTTTTGCAACCTGTTTTAAAGTTTCTTCACCATAAAGATCCTGGCTTCCTGTGATGAACCAGAATTCATATTTCTTTAATTCCATAAGACATTCCTCTTTAGTTGATATTGTATTTTGTTTTTTTTTATCAACTATTTCTAGTATAAATCAATTATTTCAAGAATACAACATAATTTTTTTATATTTATTATAATAGTCTGTTAGTTAATAAAAAATTTGTGTAATATAACTTATGGGAGTTTTTATGAAAACTAAAAAATTGATTTTTGTATTTTTCGCTTTTTTTTTGATGCTGCTTACAGGATGTGCTACTACGCTTCATGTAAAAGTAAAAAGACCATCTGAACTTGATATGAATGGTGCTAACACAATAGCAATTTTACCTTTTAAGCCAGCTAAATATTATAAGCGACAAAATTATTCAAGAGGATTAAAAGTATTAATAAGAGAATTTTTTGATTTTTATAATGATGTTAGCTCGGATGAAAGTATTTGTACTGATTATCTTGAAAGAAAATTGAAGGAATTTTTATTGGAATCCGAATATTTAACTTTAATTAATGAAAGTTCTGTTCAAAATTCAATTAAATACAATAGAAATGAGAATCCTGCTGATGTTTATTTAACAGGTGAAGTTGTCCGTTTTGACGTAAATGATGAAAGAAATGAATATACAAAAAAAGTGAACTCAAAATCAGATAATGGCAGTGCAACTTATGTTCATATGGTTGATTTTACTCGTCATGTATGGTTCGAATTTAATTATCAGATTGTTGACAGCAAAACAGAACAGATTATTTCTTATGAACACGTTGAAATAAAAAATTCTTCTGGAATTTATAATTCTCCTTATGATTTGCCGGATGCTTTTTCCGTTATAAAATATGATATTGAAAAAGAAGCAAAAAAAATAATGAAAAGAATTCAGCCTTATGAAATTTTAAAATCAATTACATTAATAGATGATCATTTAAAAAGAGATGATTTAAAAATGGCTAGAGAATTAGCTGAAGATGGGCTTTATGAAGAAGCTTGTATACGTTTTGAAGATATTTATAAATCTGAAAAAATTTTTGAGGCAGGTTACAATGCTGCTCTTCTTTATGAAGTTCTTGGTGATCTTAATACTGCAAAAAAATTAATGACAGAAGTCTTAAATGTAACTGATGATCCGAGAGCTTCAAAAGCTCTTTCTGATATAAAAAATGAAATTCACCAGGCAGATAGACTTCAAAGTCAGTTGGATGCTCAATCTGCAAATAATTAATTAAATTGGGGAAGATTAGGTTTTAATTCTTCAAGCCAAAATCTTTTTTCAATTTTTTTGTTGCCACAAGTATGTCCTAATTTTCTGTCGGCACGAATCTTTTCTCCATGAAAGTCACTGCCGGCAGTAACAAAGAAACCAATTTTTTTTGCCAGTTCTTCAAGGCGCAGACACTCTGTAACTCTTGCACCTGGATGAAATGCTTCCATTCCAAGAACTCCACGTTCATAGAAATTTATCAGTTGGTCTGGTAATTTTCCCCAAGAAAGATATAAAGACATTGGATGTGCAATTACAGGTACCCCACCAGATTCTTTTATTGCAACTATACTTTCATCCAGATTTGCACCAGTTCTTTCTACATACATAGGTCTTCCTTTTGCAAGATATTGATCAAAAGCCTGTTGCCTTGTTTTTACGATTCCTTTTTTCTGTAATTCCGCAGCAAAATGAGGTCTGCCAATGATTGTATTTGGAAAATCTGTCTGGATTTCTTCAAGAGAAATTTCGATACCTGCTGATTTCATTTTTTCTATAATTTGATAATTTCTGTTGTTTCTGTCTTGAATTAGTTTATCAAAAATAGACTGTAATGAAGGGGAAATATGGGTAAATCCTAATCCTAAAAGATGAAATTCTCCAGTTGGAAAGCTGATATTTAATTCTGTTCCTGGAATTAATGTAATATTATTCTTTTTTGCAGCTTTTGCGGCTTCATCAATTCCGGCAGCTGTGTCGTGATCTGTAATGGCCATTAGGGAAATATTTTTTGAAGCAGCTTTTTCAATGATTTCTGTGGGGCTGTACTGTCCGTCTGAAGCTGTTGTATGAACATGTAAATCTATCATAGCTACAGAATAGCATATTTATTTATCTTATGGTATAATTTGAAGTAAAGCGAGCAGGTGATTTCAAAAAGTTACGGAGATAAGTTTTATGCCAAAAGTTGTACAATACACTAAGGGTTCAATCATTTATTTTGAAAAAGATATGGAAGAAAGAATTTATATTCTTCAGAATGGCGCAGTTCTTCTTTCTTCAATTGATATAGAGTCTAAACAGCCTGTTTCTGAACAAGTAAGGAACGGAGAATTTTTTGGTGTGAAATCTGCTTTAGGGCATTTTCCTAGAGAAGAAACTGCAACTGCTTTGGTTTCAACAACTTGTGTAATTTTATCTGTCCAGGAATTTGAAAATCTTATCAGTTCTAATAAGCCTTTGATTATGAAAATGCTTAAGGTTTTTTCTAATCAGCTTCGTCAAATTCACAAAAAAATAGAATCAATTCTCAATAATGTTGTAGAAGATCAGCAGACTGGTATGCTGGCTGTTGCAAAAAGTTTTTTTGATGATGAAAAATATGGTTCAGCATGTGATGTTTACGAAAAATACTTTGCAAGATTTCCAAAAGCAATAAACAATGCTGAAGTTTCAAAGTGTTATAATGAATGTAAACTTAGAAAAGAAAGAATAGAAATGATGTCTGATGATTCATTTGAGGATGTTATTGAAGGGGATCAGAAGGCTTTAAAAATTTTTGCTCTTCCTGCTTTTGAAAGATTTGCAAAGTTATATAAACCAGGACAGGTTATTATTGCAGAATATGAACCTGGTGACAGTTTTTATTTAATTCAAAGTGGTGAAGTTCAGCTTTTAAAATGTGTAAATGGTTCTCAGAAAAATCTTGATATTTTAAAACCTGGAGAATTTTTTGGAGAAATGGCAATTCTTGATAATTCTCCTCGTTCCGCAACTTGTATGGCTATTGGTAATGTGAAATGTCTTGAGTTTAATAAAGAAAACTTTGAACTTCTGATTACAGGAAATCCTCAGATGGCATTACTATTATTGAAGTTATTCTGTAAGAGAATTTACGATCAGAAACGAAGATTAAATATTCTTACTATAAAAGATTATCAGGCACGATTTGCAGATGTTTTCCTCATGCTAAATGAGATGACTACTGGTGGAAATTTTAATCCTAACGATAAAGTCAGAAGATTTGATGTAACTTTAAATGATGTTGCACATTGGGCTGGATTAAATATTGAAACAACAAAGCAGGAGCTTCAAAAAATGGTTGCTCAGCGAAAAATCGAAATTTTTGATACTTACATTGTGGTAAACAACATTCTGGATATAAAACGATTCTATGAATCACGCTGTAATGTTGACAGATAATATCAGGGCAAACGCATTATAAACAAATATCCGATTTTTTGGCTCCCAGTCACGGTTGCGTGATTCAAAACCGCGCAGTAATGCGCTACACGCTTTATGTGGTATAGAAACTATTGAACTGCCGCTTCGCAGCAGCCACAAAAAGAGTGTTTTTGAACCACGCCCCGCTCCTTCGCACCAACATTACGGAAAAGCGTTTATAGTGCGTTTGTCCTGCAGATAATATGATTCTTTATTAATGTATTTTTACAAATTTTTGATAATGCTGAAAAACTGAACTTTATATTCCTGCAGTTAAAAAGTATTCTAAATAAAGTGCATATATATAGAGAATACAGTGAATTTTCTTATTGAATACAAATAAAAAAATCATTAAATTAGTAAATGAAATATTTCGACTTTCTCATGAAGAGGAAGTTTAAAATATGTGTTAGGAGTTTTTATGACAGTTGCTGACATTAAAAATGCCAAGATTAGAGCTTGGATTGAAGAATGTGTAAAAATGTGTGAACCAGACAATGTTGTTGTTTGTGATGGTTCTAAAAAAGAGTATGACGAATTAATGCAGAAATGTGTTAAAGCAGGTCTTGCTACTCCACTTGCTAAGAAAGAAAACTCTTTCTTGTTCCGCTCACTTCCTAGTGACGTTGCTCGTGTTGAAGCTCGTACATTCATTTCTTCTGTTAAAGAAGAAGATGCTGGTCCAACAAACCATTGGATCGATCCAAAAGAATTGAAAGCTACTATGAAAGGTCTTTATACAGGTTGTATGCATGGTCGTACAATGTATGTAATTCCTTTCTGTATGGGTCCACTTGGTTCACCAATCGCAAAATACGGTGTTGAACTTACAGACTCAGAATACGTTGTATTGAACATGGACATCATGACACGTGCTGGTGAAAAAGTTTGGCAGTACCTGGATGATAATTTCGTTCCATGTTTACACTCTGTTGGTAAACCATTGAACAATGGTGAAACTGACGGTGGTATCTGGCCATGTGCTGATGTAGAAAACAAATACATCTCTCATTTCCCAGAAGAACACCTCATCTGGTCTTACGGTTCTGGATACGGTGGAAACGCTCTTCTTGGAAAGAAATGTTTTGCTCTCCGTATTGCTACTGTTATTGCTCGTGATGAAGGCTGGTTAGCTGAACACATGTTAATCTTAAAATTAACAAACCCTAAAGGTGAAGTAAAATATGTAACAGGTGCTTTCCCAAGTGCTTGTGGTAAAACAAACCTTGCTATGTTGATTCCTACTATCCCAGGATGGAAGGTTGAAACTGTTGGTGATGATATTGCCTGGATGAAATTCGGTAAAGATGGTCGTCTTTATGCTATCAACCCTGAAGCTGGTTTCTTTGGTGTTGCACCAGGAACTTCTGCTCAGTCTAACAAGAACGCTCTTATTTCTGCAGAAAAGAATACAATCTATACAAACTGTGCTCTTACTGAAGACGGTGATGTATGGTGGGAAGGAATTGGTTACCCTGCAAAAGGCAACCTGGTTGACTGGAAAGGAAATACACGTCCTGCATTTGAAAAAGACAAGGCTCCAAAAGGTGAAGAAATGGCTCATCCAAATGCTCGTTTCACAGCACC
>JALEPQ010000164.1 GCA_022768685.1 Spirochaetia bacterium | reverse complement strand
CAAAGTTTTTGCTTTACGGCTGAATTCTGTGATTGGAAGAAGACGACCAACTGTAAAATCCTGTGGAGTACGTGGTTCAAATGCTGCTACGTTACAACCAATCATTACATCTTCAATAATATCTACTTCATGGAGGAAGTCATTTCTGTAAGGTGCAGGAGAAAGTGTGATTTCTTCTCCGTTTACTTCAATTGTATTGCCCATGCGGAGTAAAGCATCTTTTACAGTGTTAATATCAAAATCAGAACCAAGAAGTTTATTAACAGCTTTTAATGTTGTTTTTGTTTTTGGCTGGAAATAGAAAGGTGCAAGAATGTCTTTTCCAAGTCCAGTATCATAAGGGTGTTTTACCAAAATAGGTTTGATTGTGTAACCCTGGTCAGCAAAATCACATGCAACAATATTTGCTGAAAGCATAAGATTTTCAATATTATCACCAGTAAGTTCAACCATCAGGTCTTTATCACCAACCTGAACAGCACCAAGATTATTAGAATTGATAACTGGAGCCATAGAAAGAACTTCATCGTTGTCATCTGTAAGGAGAGGGAATTTTTTTAAGTCCTGAATAATCCAGCCAAAATCTTTTCCCTTTGGATGTTCTGTAAGAATCTGTCTACAAGTCATTGGCTGATCAAAAGTGAGAGGAACAAATGAAGTATTATCTGGATCTACAGCTTTATAGTGAGCTGGGAATTTTACTAAATCTGAACGGTAAACTCCCATTGAAATAGATTTTCGCTTGCGTCCAAAGTTCCAGCAAAGTTTTTCTTGTGTCTGGATAATATCTTTAAGCATTGCATCATCAATAGGTTTTCCTGCAATTACAAAAGCTACCATGTAAGGACGGATATCTTTTAAATCTGAATCAACTGTAATAACGCGGCCTTCATAATCATTGTTACCAAAGTTTGACATTAACTTCATGTAATCTACAGTTTTTCCACCTTCATGAAGTTTAATCTGGCGTGCTACACCATTTGTTGACCATAAATCAGGTCTGTTTGTATCATTTAATTCAATTTTTACAACACGTTCGTTTTCTGGCAAAGTTGTGTCTGGTTTTTCATCAAGTTCAGCTTTTGCACAAGGAAGTACATCTTCCAATGCATCGTAAGAATATTTCTTACCGATTGCTTCAAAAAAGAGTTTTTCGTTACATTCAATTTTTGGCATTTTTTATTCCTTAAGACTGGATTCCACGTCAATCTGCAACCTGGCAATGACGGGTTTCTAGAGATTTATTATAGTTTTTTCTATAGATAAATTCAATTAAAGTGAGAAATTAGAGGATTTTTAACTTCAGGCTATCTGATTTTTTTGCAATGTATAAAGCTTCATCTGCCCTATGGAGAGTGTCTCGTGGTAATTCATCATGACTGCCTTCCGCAATTCCTACGCTGATTCCATCACAAATGGCACGAATTTCATTGGAAAGAGAATCTGAAAATTCATTCTGAATTTTTTCGCAGATTTTCTGTACATCTTTTAAATTTGTATTTGTAAATGCGTACAAAAATTCATCTCCACCATATCTGAATGCAGAAATTTTATCTGAAGAGTGTTTGATGGAAATTTCACCTAGTTTTACTAAAAGTTCATCTCCTATGTTGTGTCCAAATGTATCATTTACAATTTTGAATTTATTAACATCTGTCATAGCAAATGTAATAGGAAATGTTTCTGTGTCAATAAATTTTCTTAGTGAACGACGGTTCTGTAAATTTGTTAAAGGATCTATGGAAGCCTGTTTTTGAAGTTGATTCATATGAATTTTTTCTTTTGAAATCCAGATTAAGCGTTTTTCTTCCCATCTGATAATTGCTATTGAAAATAAACAGCTTCCAACAAGCATTAACAAAATTGAACAGATATCTATGCGATATGTGACATCTTTTATACAACCTGAATCCCATGTATTAAAAAATCCGATTAATAATTCACCAATAAAAAGATATATTGTAGTTACAACAGTAAGCAGGATTTCGCTGTAAATTGCTGTAAGAAAAATTGCTAAAATACCAGATGCAAATATTACTACGAAAATATCGTGCATAAAACACATTAAAAGACATATTGTTGCAAGACCTAAGGATACAATGTAATTTTTTGCAGAAAAGGAAATAAAATCCATCTGGGTAAGAAGATATACAAGGATGTTTATTAAAAAATAACAAAGCCCCGGTGTGATTACATATTTAAATACATACTGCTGGAAAGAAGAATAATTCACTCCTAAAATTGGAATGAAGAACATCATAATAACTTCAACGGCAAATAGAATACCACTAAAGATATACATCAAAATAGAGTGTTGACGTCTCCATTTATTTTGTAGAGAATATTTTTCTTTTTTAAAGAGCAGATTGTTATCGTTCATCTGTTTAAAATTATATACTATTTTTATGTGTTAATTAAGTACAGTACAGTTTTTATTTGTAGATGTAAATTAAAATGGCAGAGCTTACCAGAAGAAAAACCATGTAAACTAAAGCTAAAAAAGGAGCAATTTGCGGTATAATCAGAATGAAAGCTGCCCATACCAAGGTTACAGCTCCCAATCCAAAGGAAATGTAAGCCGATGTTTTTGCTCTTAATTCATTTTTCTTTAGAGTCTCCTTTTCTTGATCAGGAGCTGCTTCTTTTAGCCTGGAAATATATCTTTTTGAAAGAAAATAAAATCCAGAACACAATAAAGCAATTCCTGCAGCAAGACTTAAGATAAATAAAACAATTATTTTTGCACTCATATATAACCTCAGGATTATGGGATATGAATGATTTCACGAGGTTTACTTCCGTTGGCAGGACCAACAATTCCACGTTCTTCCATTTCCTCTACAAGTCTGGCTGCTCTGTTATAGCCTATACTTAATCTTCTTTGAAGGTAACTTGCACTGGCTTTTCCTGCCTGAACAACTATCTCAAGAGCCTGATCGTAAAGAGGATCTTCGTCATCCATTGGTTGACCGAATAAATCTCTGGCAACATCTTCATCACTTTCAATAAAGATTTCATCATCAATATAATCAGGTTCACCATATTCTTTTACGGCTTTTACCACATCTTCAACTTCCTGGTCGCTTACAAAAGTTCCCTGAATACGAACTGGCGCAGGATCTGTTGCTGAAGCATAAAGCATATCACCTCGTCCAAGAAGTTTTTCTGCACCTACACTATCAATAATGATGTTGGAGTCTGTACGGGAAGAAACCATAAATGCAATTCGTGTAGGAATGTTTGCTTTTATTAAACCAGTTATAACGTTTACAGATGGTCGTTGTGTAGCAAGTACCAGATGAATTCCAACAGCACGGCTCATTGCGGTAAGGCGGGCTACTGTAGATTCAAGTTCACGACCAGAAGTTGCCATTAAATCTGCAAATTCGTCAATAATTACTACTATGTAAGGTAATTTTTCTGTTGCAATTTTCTGCTCTTTAATTTTCTGGTTGTAATTAGAAATATCACGAACACCCATACCATCTAAAAGTGCATAACGTCTTTCCATTTCACACAAACAATACTGAAGTGCCTGTAAAGCTTTTTTAGGTTCTGTGATTACAGGAGTAAGAAGATGTGGAATGTTGTTGTAAAGTTTCAATTCTACAACTTTTGGATCAACAAGAATAAGTTTTACATCTTTGTATGAGCGTTTATACAAAATTGAAAGAATCAAAGAATTTACACAGACTGATTTTCCTGATCCAGTAGCACCTGCAATTAACATATGAGGAGTTTTTACAAGATCAATCAACTGAGCTTTACCAAGAATGTCTTTACCTAGAATTACAGGAACTGCCATTTTTTTCCATTCCGGTAAATCCATTTCAATCATTTCACGGAAACCTACAATTGAACGGTGACGGTTTGGAACTTCAATACCAACTGCCTGTTTTCCAGGAATTGGAGCAACAATACGAACTGACTGTGCAGCCAGAGCCAGAGCAATGTTATCCTGCAATGCTACAATTTTACTAAGTTTAACTCCAGCTGCAGGAAGAATTTCGAACATTGTAACAACAGGACCTTTTTTTATTCCTATAATTTGTGCTTCAATATTGAATTCGGAAAGGGTTTTAGTAAGATTTTGTGCAGCATCTTTTGTCTGCTGATCGATTACCCAATACTGGTCATCTTTGTAAGCAGTTAAAAGATCTGATGGAATTACATAAGGACCTTTTTTTGCAGCACGATTTGTTTTTGGTTCATTTCCCATAATCTGCTTTGTAACTGGGGCATTCTGTCTTGATTGAGCATCAAAAAAATCTGATAAATCATCTGCAGTGAGATTTGTTGTTGTAACAGGTTGAGAATCCTGATTTTCTTCAAAAATAATTTCATCTTCTTCATCAGTTGATTTGGAATCAGAGAAATCTTCCTCATCAGTAACTGCTGTTATAGCAGGTTTTATTGGTTTAGGTGCATTTCTGCGGATATCTGCTTCCATTTCTGAAAAAACGCTGGAAACACCTGTTGAAAATCCCATGGAAGAAGAGTCAGCATTCTTTGCATTCTCAACGGCTTCATCATCGTTAATATCAATATCAAAAAAACTTTCATCGAGAGAAGGTTCAATCTGTTGTTCAGATTCAGTTTCTGTTTCAGCTTCACTGAAAGTTTCTTCGGTGACTTCCTGGAAAACAGGTTCAGGTTCTGTATCTTTTTCTGTAAATTCTTCCTGGTTTTGAAAATTTTCTTCAGGATTTTTAGCAAAATCATCAATTTCGCGGCTGATTTCTTCAAAATTTGAAATTTCTGAATCTAAATCATCATAGTCAGTTTTGTTATTAAAATCTTCAATTTCAACTTCTTCAGAAACAACTTCTTCATCATCTAACGAAATTTTTGAGGAAAATGGTGAAGGTTTTAAAGACGCATCAAACTTTTTTTCTTCAGGTTCTTCCTCTTCAGACTCACCTTCCCTGATTATAATTTTATGTGGGAAAGAAGGATTTTCTACAACAGTATCAATATATTTTGTAGCAGAATATGGAGTTTCCTCTTCTGTTTCTTCTTTGAATTCAATATCTGCAGAAAAATCTTGATATTCCTGACTTTCAGCTTTTATCTGAAGTTCTTCATCATCTGTATATTCGGTTTCAACAGGAAAATTTTCTTCCTGAATCTGATCAGAAAAATCAGCAGATGGAGCTTCTGTTTCCTGATTTATGTCAGCGTCAAAAATACTGTCTTCAAAAGCATTTACTTCATCTTCAGCAGGTTCTTTTGGTGGAAATTCCAAAGCAGGATCATCTTCGAAAATTTCATCAGAATATTCTGGAGGCAGAGTTTCTGGTGCTTCAGGAAGATTTGGCCATTCCAGCTCTTCTTCAGTGTTGTTTTCTACTGGTATGTCATCAAAATTTGTAAGGGCGGCATATTCATCTAAAGTAATGATGGATGAAGGATTTTTTTCTTCTTCTGCAGGAGTTTCATCGGCTTCTTCAAATGGCATAATGCTGTCATCTAAAGTTTCTTGTGGTGCTGCAAAATTTTCAGGTTCAGGGGAACTTTCCTGGACAGAATTTTCTTCTACTACAGAAGATTCTTCTACTACAGAAGATTCTTCTACTACAGAAGATTCTTCTACTACAGAAGATTCTGGTTTAACAGATTCAGGCTCTCTTGAAATTTCTTCAAGGGCATCATCAAAAATGGGGTCTGTCCCCTCTGATTTACCTTCCTGGTGATTATTTTTAGAGAGGTCTGTTTCATTCTGTTCAGGACGTTTCATTAATCCTTTTGCATAAATGTGTTCGTTAACTTTGTCTGCAATAAGTCCTGCTCCAAGGATTTCTATAATCATTAACATTAACCCTGTTATGATGGCAATCACGAGTTTTAATGTGGTAAAGTCAGATTTTCCAAGGGCTAGTATTGAACGGCAGATGTTTTCTGTAATTGCTGCTGTAAAAAATGGAAGTATGGCTGTTAAAAGTCTCATACTTCTTCTTGCTGTCCATTTTGTTGCAAAACAGGAAATTCCGGCAATAAAAAGAAAAACTGGAATTAAAATACTTGAAAATCCATAGACTGTAAAAATAATATTTCCTAATAAAAAGAAAACATTATTGTGTCCAGGACCACCAATTCCAAAATCGAGAGGCTGCAAGATTAAACTGATTGAAAATACTGCGGAAATAGCTAATAAAATTATTCCGGTAACGATGCTAGATTTATTCGAAGACTTCATAAATTCAATATCGGATTTTAATGTGGCGAGTTTAGAATTTTATTGTTATAATCAGAAAATATGAAAGGTACATCTATTAAAACGGTTGGAATTTTAACTTCTGGAGGAGATGCTCCAGGTTTGAATGCCGCAATTAGAGCTATGTGTATTGCCGGAAAAAATAAATATGGCATGAAATTTATAGGTTTCAGAAATGGTTATCGTGGTTTGATTGATGGGGACTGTTTTAAAATGGATGAGCTTGATATTGATGCTTTATATAATCAAGGTGGAACTGTTTTAGGCACTTCAAGAGTTAAGCCTTTTAAAAATCCTGTTCCAGATCCAAAAACGGGACTTTTACCTGTAGAAGGAATAAAACAGACTTTTAAAAAATATAAACTTGATGCTTTAGTTTGTCTTGGTGGAAATGGTACTAACACAACTGCTTCATTACTTTTTGAAGAAGGTTTTAATGTAATAGGAATGCCAAAAACTATAGACAAAGACATTGTTGGTTCTGATGAAACTTTTGGTTTTGCTACTGCTGTAGATGTTGCAACAGAAGGTATTGAAGCTATACGTACTACTGCCAGAAGTCATAGTCGTGCAATGGTTGTTGAAATTATGGGACATAAAGTTGGATGGCTTGGTCTTTATTCTGGAGTTGCTGCAAATGCTGATGTAATCCTTCTTCCAGAAATTCCTTATGATATAAAGAAAATTGCAAAATATTTAAAACAGAAGAAAGCTGATGGACAGAATTATTTTATAATTGCCTGTTCTGAAGGTGCTTTAAATTTAGAAGAGAGTAAATTATCAAAAAAAGAATTTAAAAAAGCCAGGGCAGAAATGTGTCAGTCAGTTGGATACAGAGTTGCTAAAGAAATTGAAGCTGAAACAGGAATTGAAACCAGAACTTCAGTGTTAGGTTATACTCAGCGGGGAGGAAGTCCTTCTGCAAGTGATATTTTACTTGCGACAAAGCTGGGTGTGGCAGCAGCAGATTTTATGGCAAATAAAAATTTTGGAAAACTTGTTGCAATTCAGAATGGAAAAATTGTTGGCGTTCCATTGGAAAGTGTTGCAGGAAAAGCAAAAAGTATTCCTGCTGACGATACATTATTACAAACTGCCCGGGATTTAGGAATTTGTTTTGGCGACTAAAGGAAAATTAAAGTGTAATCGTTGTTTTGTATGCAACGGCTATGGATGCAAGAATAACCTTCCAGGGTTAGGTGGTGTTTTCAATAATCAGAATTTTCAGTTGAACTGCAGCTCCTGGGAAAATTTAAGAAAACTTGCACAGCGTGAAGGTTACTTGAATGAAATTGAAAATATAGAAGTATTGCCCTCTCAAATAAAGTGTGGTCCAGTAACTGGTGCTGTAGAAAATATTGGCTACAATAGTGAAGAGGATTTTTATTTTCCATATTTAAAAGCTGCTAAAGATGCTGGTTTTGGACTTTGTGTTGGTGATGGTTATCCTGATATAAAATTGCAGTTTGGTTTTGAAGCTGTAAAACGACTAAATACAAAGGCAGCTTTTTTCTTTAAACCTTACCCGTTTGAAAAACTAGTTGAACGTGTAAATCTTGTAAAAAATTATGCAGAATATATAGGAATTGATATAGATTCGTATAATATTGTGACAATGCGGAATCTTGTAAACCTGGAAAAAAAGAATTCGCAGCAGCTTGAAGAATTCAGAAAGCTTTTTAATGTTCCGCTTGTAATAAAAGGTGTTTTTACAGAGGAAGATATTCAGTTGTGTAAGGAACTTCGGCCAGATGTAATTTATATTTCAAATCATGGTGGAAGAGTAGAAACCCGCATAGGAAGTACAGGAGACTTTCTGGCCAAATATTCAAAATCTCTTAAGAATTATTGTAAAGAAATTTGGGTAGATGGCGGTATCAGATGTAAAGAAGATGTTCAGACTGCACTTTTTTATGGAGCTGATAAAGTTATAGCTGCAAGACCTTTTATTCGTGCTGTTTTTGATGAAGAAGTGGAAGAACTAAGTAATTTTTGTTAAACTGATTTTATGACAAATAAACATAATATGCAGGTTCTTCAGGAACTTGCCGTAAAAAATGGTCCTTTGTGTGTTGGTTTGGATACTGATCCATCTTATATTCCAGAAAATGTATTAAAAAATTATGCCTCACCTTCTCAGGCTGTACTTGCTTATAACAAAGAAATTATTAATCGCATAGCTGCTGATAAATCTGCTTGTTGCTGTAAAGTTCAAATTGCCTATTATGAGGCTATGGGACTTGAAGGTATAAAGGTTTATGCAGAAACATTAAAAATGGTTCGTGCAGCAGGCTTAATCGCAATTTCAGATATTAAACGTGGTGATATTGGTGCCACTTCAGATGCCTATGCTAAGGCTCATTTTAAGGGCGATTTTGAAACAGATATTATTACAATCAATCCTTATATGGGTTTTGATACTTTAGTGCCTTTTACAAAATATGCTGAACCTGAAAAAGGTGGAAAAGGTGCATTCGTTCTCTTGTGTACTTCAAATCCTGGTATGGTTGATATTGAACATCAGGAATTAAAAGCTGGTGGATTACTGTTAGACAGAGTTGGTGACGAGATTGCAAGAATTGGAAATCAGTTTAAGGAAATGTATCCTGAACAGACTTGTGGTCTTTTTGGTGCTGTAGTAGGTGCTACACAGGAATCTGATGCAAGAATTCTTCGAGACAGATATCCTGAAATGTTTTTCTTAATTCCTGGATATGGAGCTCAGGGAGGCGCTGCCCGAATTGCGGCAACTTTACTTGATCATGCAGGTGGTACAGTAAATTCCAGCAGGGGTGTTTTGTGTGCCTGGAAAAAAGATGCTGAACTTGCAGGAAAAATTGAAGCTGGTACTCTTACAATGGCTGATATTGCTGATGCGGCAGCCAGAAATGCGATTGCAAGTAAAGAAGATTTACTGAACGCAAAAAAAGCATTGTAAATGATAAGTTTTTAAGATAATCAAAAGGGGACAGTCCTGTTTTTAGTGGTGCACTTTGCACTTTACTTCAGGCTGTCCTCTTTTTTTATTTGTTGCAAAAAAAGTTAATTTAAATCATTATACTTTTATGCAGATTAAACTTGAAAATCTTAAAAAAACTTATGTTTCAGCTGATGGTAATTCAATTACCGCAGTTAATAATATTTCATTAGATATTTCTGAAAATAAAATTTACGGAATCATAGGAAAATCTGGAGCTGGAAAATCTTCATTAGTACGACTTATCAGCCTTTTAGAAACACCTGATGAAGGTTGTGTTTATTATGATGATAAAAGGGTAGATAATCTTCCAAAGAAAGATTTGATTCAACAACGTAGAAAAATTGGGATGATTTTTCAGAATTTCAATCTTTTTACTTCTAGAACTGCAGCAAAAAATATTGCTTATCCAATGGAAATTTGTGGCACTCCAAAAGCGGAAATCAACGCAAGAGTAAAAGAAATGCTGGCACTGGTTGGACTTGAAGACAGAGGGGACGCACCTATAAGTACTTTAAGTGGTGGTCAGAAACAACGAATTGCCATTGCCAGAGCTCTTTCAACACGTCCTGATGTTCTTTTTTGTGATGAAGCTACATCAGCTTTGGATCCTCAGACAACAAGATCAATTTTGCAGTTAATTCGTGAAATTCAGCAGAAAATGAATTTAACTGTTGTAATGATAACTCATCAGATGGAAGTTGTGCGAGATGCTTGTGATCAGGTTGCAGTAATTGAAAATGGAACTGTAGTTGAACAGGGATTGGTAACAGAAATCTTTAAAAATCCTAAAACAGCTACTACAAAAGATTTCTTGAGTCATATTGAAAAAGATGATGATGAAAAAGAATTTGCCCGCTGGTCTAATGAAGGTGGTAAATATTCTTTGCACTTTGTAGATGAAGGTACTGGAAGTCCCATAATCAGTCAGGTTTGTAAAAAATTTGATGTTGATATAAATATACGTGCAGGTGGAATTCAGCATCTTCCTGAAAATGATATAGGAACTATGATAGTTGATATTACTGGTTCTGATAATGAAGTAGAAAAAGCCATTGCTTTCTTTAAGGAAAATGGCGTTTCAGTTGAAAACGAGGTGTAGAAAAATGTCACAGATTTTGCAATTAGTAGGAATTTCAACATTACAGACTTTATTGATGGTTGTACTTTCAACAATTTTTGCTTTACTGATTGGTTTTCCCTTAGGAGTTTTACTAAACGTAACAAATAAATTTGGAATTACACCTCATCCTGTGTTTAATGCCGTTTTAAGTAGAATTATAGATGTACTGCGTTCTTTTCCTTTTGTTATTTTGATGATTGTTCTTCTTCCATTTACAAGGTTTGTTTTAGGAACAGCAATTGGAACTAAGGCAACAATAATTCCTTTGTCCATAGCAGCAGCTCCTTTTGTAGCGAGAATTACTGAAACAGCATTAAATGAAGTTGATCCTGGAATGGTTCAGGCTGCAAGAGCTATGGGATCTACAAACTGGCAGATTGTATGGAAAGTTTTAATTCCTGAAGCAATGCCATCTGTAGTATCAGGAATTACACTTACAATTATTAACCTTGTTAGTTATTCAGCTATGGCAGGAACTTTGGGTGGAGGCGGACTTGGAGATCTTGCTATACGTTATGGTTACCAGCGTTTTAGAACAGGAATTATGATTGCTGCTGTTGTTGTAATAATTTTGATTGTAGCTTTAATACAGTTTGCGGGTACAAAAATTGTAAACAAGATGATGTCTAAACGTTAAAAAGCAACTATTGACAAAAATTAATAATCCTATTAATTTACTAGGTATAAATAATTCCTATAAAGGAGGTGCAGATTATGAAATTTTATTTTGAAAAATTAGTTCGAGAAAATTTTAGAAACGGAGTCATGTGCCTCTCTATGTCTCTTTAGTCTCATCCGGGAGAGTTTTTAATCCAAAATTACATTAAAATTTAAAATTTTTTATGGGATGACTGTATATAAATCGGTTATCCTTAAGAGAGGTTATATATGAAAAAAATTATTGCATTAGCATCAGTTCTTTTAACAGCAGCTGCTGTATTCGCACAGGTAACTATTAAGGTGGGAGCAACTCCAGAACCACACGCAGAAATCTTGAATCTTATAAAATCTGATTTAGCAGCTGAAGGTGTTAATCTTCAGGTTGTTGAATTTACAGACTATGTAACTCCAAATGATGCAGTAGAATCTGGTGATATTGACGCAAACTACTTCCAGCATATTCCATATCTTAATTCATTTAATGAAGAAAAAGGATATCATCTTGTAAATGCTGGTGGAATCCATGTTGAACCTTTTGCTCTTTATTCACACAAAGTAAAATCAATTGCAGATTTGAAAAAGAAAGCTACAATTGCCATTCCAAATGACCCAACAAATGAAGGTCGTGCTCTTCTTCTTCTTGAATCAGCTGGTTTAATTACATTGAAAGATGGTGCTGGAATAACTGCAACTCCATTAGATATTGCTAAAAATCCATTGAAATTAAAGTTCCGTGAAATTGAAGCTGCTTCTCTTCCACGTACTTTAGATGATGTTGATGCTGCAGTTATCAATGGTAACTATGCTATTCCTGCAGGTCTTTCTGCAGCTAAGGATGGTCTTTTTGTAGAAGGTTCATCTTCTCCATATGTAAATATTGTTGCAGTAAAAGCAGGAAATGAAAACAAAGCTGAAATTAAAGCTTTAATAAAAGCTCTCCAGTCTGAAAAAGTAAAAGCTTATGTTGCTGAAAAATATCCAAATGGTGAAGTTGTAGTAGTATTCTAATAAACTAAGTTAGTTTGAAATCAGTAAAGGGGATGACCAATAAGTTTACTTCCTAGTGTCATTCCGAACTTGTTTCGGAATCTATAGACCTAGATATAGTGTGGATGCTGAAATAAATTCAGCATGACAGAACTTATTGGACATCCTCTTTTTTTATACAAAGGGGACAAACCTAAATAAGTGAAACCTGGCTCGAGAAATGAACAGCGCGAAGCGGCAACCGCAGGCGAAAGCCGAGGATGCTGACCGTTAGGGAACTGTGAATTGCGAGTTGGTGTTGAGACTGGCCCAAATTACTCATTGTGAATAAACCTTGATTTTGGTAAACTTTTATCGAGGTGAAATTATGTTCAAAGATTGTCAGGGTATTCCTTTACCAGTTTATGTTCAGGGAACTATTAGTTCTGTTGCTGTTGTAACAGAGGCTATTCCATTAAATAGTGTTTATCAGCTTAAAGTAGTTATTGCTGATGGTGGAAGGGAACCTGCCGCTGGACAGTTTTTTATGCTTCATCTTGTTAATTCGGATGTTCTGCTTGGTAGACCTATAAGTGTTTATGATTCTAAAGTTCTTGATGATGGTGCTGTTGAAATTACTTTTTTAATTCTTGTAAAAGGAAAGGGAACTGTAGAACTTTGTAATTCCCGTGCCGGCGATAAAATTTCTTTGCTTGGTCCTTGCGGAAACCGCTTTCCTGTTCCTGAATCTGGTAAAAAAGTCTGCATTGTTGGGGGCGGAATTGGTGTTGCTCCTGTAGCGGGCTTTGCAAAAACTCTTCCTGCCAGATCTTATAATTTTTTTGCTTCATTTAAATCTGGTTCTTACGGTTTATGTGGGCTTGAAGCTGATAAACTTACTGTTACAACTGATGATGGTTCTGTGGGTGTTCACGGAATGTTGCCTGCTGCCCTTACAGTTGATGTTTTAAAATCTGGAAATTATGATGCACTTTACGCTTGTGGCCCAACTCCAATGCTTGCTTATCTTAAGCAGATTTGTAAAGAAGCTGGTGTAAAATGCTGGCTCAGTATGGAAGCAAGAATGGCTTGTGGTGTAGGTGTTTGTCTTGGTTGTGTTATTCAGACAACTCAAGGAAAACTCCGTTGTTGTAAAGAGGGGCCTGTTTTTGATGGTCAGATTCTTGATTTTGATGACATTAAAAAACGCAGCATGGAAACTGCCGGAATTAAGGCTCAACCTGGAAAAGAAGCTTTAGATGATGAACCTGATTTGAGTTTTGATTTTAAAGGTGTTAGATTCCAGAATCCTGTAATTGGTAGTTCAGGAACTTTTGGTTTTGGTACAGAATATGAATCTGTTTTTGATGTAAATCGTCTTGGGGGTATTTCCAGCAAAGGATTAACTCTAGAACCACGTCAAGGTAACAGCGGAGTACGACTTTGGGAAACTCCATCTGGATTAATGAATTCTATAGGGTTGCAGAATCCTGGAATTCCTCATTTTATTGAAAATGAACTTCCAGAAATGATGAAACTTAAACCGGTTGCAATTGCAAATCTTTCTGGTTCGTCTTTGGAAACTTATGTTGAAGGTGCAAAACTTCTTGAAAAATCAGATGTGCCGGTTGTGGAATTGAATATTTCCTGTCCAAATGTAAAAGCTGGTGGTGCGGCTTTTGGAATGAGCTGTTCTGCTGCTAGTGAAGTTGTTCGTGCTGTGCGTAAAGAATTAACAAAGCCTCTAATCGTAAAATTGACTCCTCAGTCACTGGAATTAAATGCTGTTGCTATGGCTTGTATTGAAGCTGGTGCAGATGCAATCAGTTTGTGTAATTCTTTCCAGGGAATTGCAATTGATATTGAAAAGGGAATTCCTGTTTTTGAAAATCTTAAAGCCGGAGTAGGTGGACCAGCTGTTCGTCCAATTGCTGTAAGATTGATTTATGAACTGGTAGAAGCAATTAATACTTTACCGGAAGAAAAACGCGTTCCTGTATTTGCCATTGGTGGAATTGCAACATGGCAGGATGCTGTAGAATTTATTATGGCTGGTGCAAGTGCACTTCAGGTAGGAACTGCAACTTTTGCAAATCCTAATGCAATGATAGAAATTATTGATGGCCTTTCAGCTTTTATGAAACGAAAAGGATATAAAAATCTTTCAGAAATGCGCGGGCTGATACAGAAATAATCAACAATGGAACAAATTACAGATATAAAAAAATATGCAGATACTCATGATGTCCCAATTATGATGGATGGAGGAATGGAATTTATTCTGAATTACATTAAGGAAAATCATGTAAAAAATATTCTTGAAATTGGAACAGCAATTGGATATTCTGCCATAAATTTTGCAAAAGCAGCTGATGATGTTCGGGTTTCTACTATTGAAGTAGACATTGACCGATATCAGAAGGCTGTAAAAAATGTTTGTGACAATAATCTTTCAGACAGAATAACTCTTTTCCTGGGTGATGCTGCAGGTTTTGATTTTGAGGAAAAATTTGATTTGATTTTTATAGATGCTGCAAAGGCTCAGTACATAAAATATTTTCAGAAATTTCAATCAAATCTTGCAGATGGTGGTGTGATTATTACGGATAATCTTTCTTTTCACGGGATGGTTGATGATTTAAGTTTGACTCATAATTATAGTACAATAAAATTAATCAGAAAAATAAGGCAGTTTGTTCACTTCTTAAAGACAAATGAAGAATTTGATACTGTGTTCCATGAGGTTGGAGATAGAATATCTGTAAGTAAAAGAAAAGCATAGAGGTATTGCTGAAACCAGCGATGAAAAGTCTTTGTCAGGAATTACTGCAGACTTTATAGAATTTGAAAATTAATCTTGAAATTTGTTGATTGTATTGAATTTGTTTAACAAATTTTGTAATCTAATAGTGTTTTCTACGGAATTACCGGAAAAAAGGAGGTGAAAAGAGAATATGGCAACTATCAATGTAGATGATAACGAAAACCTTGAGAAAGCAATCAAACGTTTCAAACGTATGGTTGAAAAAGAAGGTATCATTCGCGAATACAAACGTCGTGAATACTTCGAAAAACCTTCTGCTACTCTTCACCAGAAGAAAACAACTCTTGAACGCAAACTTTTGAACAAGAGACGTAAGTCAGAAAAAAAAGACTACTAAGTCTTGAAACTGAAAAAAGATAGAACTAAAAAAAGTTCTATCTTTTTTTTTTGAATAAATTTTATTTTCACCGCAGATGTAAGGCTGGAGAACCAGAATGGCTTTTTTGGATATAAAAAATATAAAAAAATCTTTTAATCAAAATGAGGTTTTAAAAGATATTTCTCTTGAAGTTGAAAAAGGAGAAGTTGTTGTAATTTTAGGTCCTTCTGGTTGTGGAAAAACTACTTTGCTGCGCTGTATTAATGGTCTGGAAGAAATACAGGGAGGTGAAATCTTCTTTAACGGTGAGCTGATTTCTAATCAGAAAAAAAATAGAACTCAGATTGCACAGAAGATTGGTATGGTATTTCAAAGTTATGACCTGTTTCCTCACTTAAATGTAATGGATAATATTCTTCTAGGACCGGTAAAAGCTCAAAAGCAGAAAAAAAAAGAGGCCGAAAGTGAGGCTGTAAAATGGCTTAAACGGATTGGTCTGGAAGATAAAATAAATGCTTTTCCAGAAGAATTATCTGGTGGACAAAAGCAGCGAGTTGCAATTGTCAGAGCCTTGTGTATGCATCCAGAAATTATTCTTTTTGATGAAGTAACTGCAGCTCTTGATCCGGGAATGATTCGTGAAGTATTAGATGTAATGATGAATCTGGCAGATGAAGGAAAAACAATGTTGATTGTAACTCATCAAATAAGTTTTGCACGTGCTGTGGCAGATAAAATTGTTTTTATGGATGGCGGTAAAATTCTGGAAACGGGGACTTCTGAAAGCTTCTGGGAAAATCCAAAAACTCAACAGGCTAAGGATTTTTTACAGACTTTTGAATTTTAAGACTAAATAGTACAAAAAAAGGCACTTCAAAATTGAAGCACCTTCTTCTTTTTATTCAATTCTACTTTTATCAAAAAGCGGACTTACAAGAAATTCTCGTAAAGAATCTTTCCAGTTTGGAAGGGTGATACCTAAGGTTTTCTGAATCTTGTCTTTACTGAGAACTGAATAGGCAGGTCTTTTTGCCGGAGTAGGATATTCTTGTGTTGTACAGGCATTTATAACACAATTCGCAATTCCCAATTCGCAATTCGCAATTTCTTCTTTATGTAATTCAACATACTGTTTCTGAATTTCTTTTGTAAATTCCCACCAGGTTGTTTCTCCTAGGTCTGTACAGTGGTAGATTCCGTATGGCACATCATTTTTCTTAATGATTGTAAGGATTACTTTTGCCAGGTCTGTGGCAAATGTTGGAGTTCCTTTCTGGTCTGCAACAACCTTTACAGCTTCGTGAGTGTTCATTGCGCGAATCATTGTGTAGACAAAGTTTTTTCCAGCCCAGCCGTAAAGCCATGCGGTTCTCAGGATGTAATATTCATCTGTGTTGTCAGAA
>JALEPQ010000161.1 GCA_022768685.1 Spirochaetia bacterium | reverse complement strand
TAGTTATATTTACTTTTGGAGGTAATATGAAAAGAAAAGGATTATGTATTCTGGCAGGTTTTTTGTTAGTTGCTGCAGGTGCATTTATGAGTTGTAAAGGTGGCACAGCTACTGTTGATCCTACTGGGGAAGATGAAACAGCCACTTTGAACGGTATTTCTGTAACTGGAGCCAAAAGTTCTTTTGCAAAAGGTGAAGTTTTTACATATTCAGGTATTTCTGTAAAGGGAACTTATTCTGATGGTTCTAAAAAAACTATTGGATCTAAAAAATGTACATACAAAATTGGAAGTACAACATTAACTAATAATGTAACTGTACTTTCTGATGTTGGTTCTTTTACAGTAACAGTTTCTTACGAAGGTTTTTCTGCTTCATATCAGATTAACGTAACAAAATATAAAATCCCAACTTACGATGATAACTATGCATCAATTTCTTCATGGTCAAACAAGAGTAAATGGAATCTGGCAAATACTCATGACCCAACAGTAATTTACTGGCCTGCAGACGGCTACTATTATATGTGGGGAACTGATGCTTCTTACGGAAATGAACATTTAAATTCTCCAAGTGGAAAACACTTTCCTGGTAAACGTTCTAAAAACTTAGTTGACTGGGAATATGTTCCAGGTCCTTTTGATTCATGTCCTGCATGGGTTAATGAAAAATTAAATGAAATCCGAGCTTCAATGAATCTTTCATCAATTGATATGACTACTTCTGAAAATGCAGCTATGATTGGTTACTGGGCTCCTTGCGCACGTGTAATTACTGTAAATGGCGAAACTAAAATCCGAATGTATTACAGCATTGTAGCTGATTATATGATTGGTTCTGGAAAACCTAATAAAAGTGAGAATTTTGACGGTACATGGTCAGAAAGAGCTTTTATTGGTGTATGTGAAACTACAAATCCAAGTGGTGGTCCTGGGGCATGGAAAGATTTAGGCTTTGTAACCTGTTCATCTTCAGATAAAGGAACTGACTATTCTAGAAGTTCTACTGGTGATTGGAATGCATATTTCTATTTCAATGCAATTGATCCAACATATTTTGTAGATGATAACGGAACCCACTGGATGATTTACGGTTCATGGCATTCAGGATTCGCTTTAGTACAGATAAATCCTTCAACAGGTAAGATTACAAAAGATGGAAAAACAGACTTTAAAATGGGAAAACCTTGGGCATCTAATGCTGATGGATTAAAAGCAAACGGTTACGGAACAAGAATCTACACCCGTGACACAAGTCGCTGGCAGGGAAGCGAAGGTCCAGAATTAATTAAATACAACAATAAATATTACTTGTTCTTTGCAAATGACCCTCTTGGAGTTCCTTACCAAACTCGTGTTGTTGTTGCAGACAAAATTACTGGTCCTTACATAGATATTAATAAAAAAGATTGTACAGCTGGAACTGAAACAACAGCTCCTCTTCCAATGATTACTCAT
The DNA here is from genome assembly GCA_022768685.1 of Spirochaetia bacterium. GTDB lineage: Bacteria > Spirochaetota > Spirochaetia > Treponematales > Treponemataceae > Treponema_D. Next base: position 11,350 of record JALEPQ010000161.1, on the reverse strand, counting down.
CCTTATAAATTCAGTGGTGAAAATGATGTTGGTTATGGCTGGGTTGGTATAAGCCACTGTGCAATTTTCCAGGCTCAGTCTGACCTTGATGGTGATGGTGAAATTGATTATGACTGGTTCTACATGTCTCAGGGCCGTTTCCCTGAAAATGTTGGTGGAAATGCATATTCAAATGCTTTGATGATGGGGCATGTAAGAAGATTGGAATGGGTGCCAGCATCTTCTGACTCGAAAGACGACGAACCGTTGTGGCCTATGGTTTCTCCAGAACGCTATGGTGGAATTCAAAAATTAAAAGCAAACGAACTTACTGCAGGTGATATTGAAGGCACATGGGAACATATTACTCTTACATATAGTAAGCATAATATGAATACAAGTTCAGAGGCTATTTTTGTAAAAACTTCAGAAAAAGGTGGAACTGTTTCTGGTGCATTGAATGGTTCATGGACTTTTGATCCTTCAACAAATCTTCTTACAATTGGAACTTGCGTTGTAAAAGTTGAACGGGAAGTTGACTGGGAAAAGAACCCTACAGAAAGAACAGTAACCTTAGTTTATTCTGGAATTGGCGCAAGTAATAAGACATACTGGGGTAAGAAAATATCTGAAACAGTTCCAGAAAAAATAACACTCCCATACACAATTGATGAAACTTTATCTGCCAGTAAAAAGGTGTCTGCTTTAGGAAGTTTGATTTCCGAAGAAACAGGCCTTTCTGTTTCATTTAAATTGAAACTTGGCTCAGCTGTAACTGATAACACTTATGAATGGGAAACTCCTGTTCAACTTCAAAATGGTACACAAAACGTATTTATTGATGTAGGTCCTTTAGGAGTGTGGTTAACTGATGGTGGAGCAAACTTGTTTGAAGCTTCTGCAACAAGAGGTTCAGAGTTTTCACAGCAGGACAACTGGACTATCTTCTGCCATGACGGAGACGAACAGTTTGTTACAATCAACTTTAATATAGACGGTTCTATTGTATATTACAAAAACGGTAAACCTGCATTAACTTATGCTGCAGATACTGCTGTTAAAGATAGTATCACTGTTGCAGACGGTTGTAAATTCGCAATCAATACTGCTTCAACTAACGGAATTATCTTACATGCTACTACAACACAAACTTATACAATGTCAAATGTAATTATTGATGTTGCAAAAACTGACAGTGAAGTCTTAACTATGTATAATTCATTATAAAATATCATTGCGAGCCATAGGCGTGGCAAACTATGTATAAGTTCATGTTATGCTGGATTGCTTCACTACGTTCGCAATGACATTTGTGAAGTACCATAATGACAAAATTCAGGTCGTCGTAAAAGGCGGCCTTTTTCTTTTTCAACTATATCAACTGGAATCATTCTTCATTTTTTAATAACAACAAATATACTTAAATACAACGTTTTCGTTGTGTTTTTTTTCTTGCAGATTTTGATATGTAGCCTTATAATAACTTAAAAACTTGATATAAAACAATAAAAATCGTTTTATATCAAAAAGTCTAAATCTGAAAAAAGGAAAATAGATTATGAAATCAAATCTTAAAAAATCTTTTTGTACGCTGGCAGCATTTATTGTAGGTGCATCAGTTTTTGGTGCTCCAAGTTTTGATGTTGATCGTGCTGTTGTTGTAAAATACGCAAAACCTTCTAATGGAACTCAGGATCAGTGGGGGCCATTAAATTGTCATGATCCAAAAATCTTCCAGGATGATGATGGAACTTACTATGTTTATTCTACTGATGCTTCAATTGGTGGTGCCGGAGAAAAAGGTTTACAGATTCGTAAATCAAAGGATTTAATCAACTGGGAAAGTCAGCCTCGTTCTGCTATTCAGAATCAGTGGGATAGAGACTGGGTAAAATGGGTTTTCTATAAACAGGCTTATAAATCATCCTGGGCTCCAACTGTAATTAAACAGAACGGTCTTTACTATATGTATCACGGTATTATTACTGATGGTCGTAACCCGGGATATCCAGATGCTTCTATTACATTTGCTATTGCTTCTTCTCCACTGGGACCTTTCTATCCTGCTGCTAAAGCTGCTAAAAAAGATCCTAAAATTAAGGAAGTTTTAGACAGTCTTGGTGTTTCTTACAAACAGTCAACTTTGGTTCGCTACTGCTATGAAGACAGAAGTATGAGTATTGATGCTGATGAAGCACTTTCTATGGAAACTCTTTACAATACAGGCTATTACGATACAAATAATGAAGAATCTGGAGATTTTGCTTCTTTAGCTTACGGATTTGGCTGTATTGACCCTGAATTTGTAATGGACGTTGCAACAGGCAAATTGATGGAATACACAATTGGTGGAAGAAAATGTTATGCTGTAACTTATGGTTCATGGAAAGGCGGTATTGCATTGATGTATGTTGATGCAGTTTCATTGAAGGCTGTAGACAGAGAAGGTAATGAACTTGATGTTCCTGCTGATACTGTAGAAGGTGCTTTTGGTAAGTGTATTGGTGGTGGTTACGGTGCAGCTTATGAAGGTGCTCAGGTAATTTTTAATAAAGATACTGGTTATTACTATCTTTTTGTTTCTATGGGAAATCTTGATTATGAATACCGTGTTGGTGTAGGTCGTTCTAAATCTATTGAAGGACCTTACATTGATGCTGGTGGACGTTCTATGCTCTTTGGTCCAATGGACGGTCAGGATTATCATGCAATAGGTTCAAAAATTATTGGTGCCCATGAATTAAAAGGTGAATATTCTTTCCGCTGTCAGGGAGGAGAAAGTATTCTTCGTACAGCAGATGGAAAAATTGTAATGGCAGTTCATTCCAGAACAAACTTTCTTCCAGGTTATTTCTTCTTCCTTCAGATTCATCAGATGTTCTTTAATGAAGACGGCTGGCCTGTAATTAATGAAAACGAATACTATAACGATTTTAACGGTAAGGATGAAGGTTTAAATAAACTTTCTGTATCTGAAATTGCAGGAACATACGATGCAATTTTAACTGTTCGTGATAATGAAGAAGGGCGCTTTACACCTTTTGGTTCAACAGATTCTTTCCAGGTTCACATTACAGATGCTACTCCAACACCTTCAAAAGACCTTACTTTAAATGAAGATGGAACTATTGGCGGTAATAATTACTCTGGAAAGTGGACTTTAGCTGAAGACGGCTATTCTATTACAATAAATCTTGATGGTATTGGAACTTTCAAAGGTTATGTTCTTAATGCTGTAGACTGGGCACGTAAAAATGCAAAGGGAAGCCACAGAACTATTACATTTACTACATTAGATTCAACAAAAACTGGAGAATACTTCTGGGGAAATAAACGTTAAATATCTATAAAAATTGATTAATAGCGAATTTTTTCGTATTTTTAAGGTGAAAATAATGAAAAAATTTGATATTTAATCAAGAAAATTAGATTTATATCAAAAAAAATCGTTGACATATAAAAAAAGTCGATATAGAATAAATTATAATCAAAAAAAAGTTTAAGAGGAGGACTTTTTAGATGAAAAAACTATTAGTTTCATTAGTAACAGTTGCATCTTTGTTCATGGGAACAATGTTTGCAGATGAAATTACTTTGATGAATTATGCACAGCCTCAGGAAAAAGCTATTCTTGATAAAGTTGTAGCTCGCTTTGAAGAAACACACCCTGGTACAAAAGTAAAATTTATTTCTGTAACTGGTGATGAATATTCAGCAAAAATTCAGGCTGCTTTAGCTGCTAACCAGCTTCCAGATGTTTTCTATCTGGGACCTGAATCAGTTCGTATGTATGCTGATAACGGAAAGGTACTTGACCTTGCTCCTTATGTACAGAACGTTGAAGGTTGTGATTTCAATGATCTTTATCCAAAGGCTGTTGATTCATACCGCTATGATGGAAAAGTATTAGGACAGGGTGATAAGATTTATGCTCTTCCAAAAGACTTTGGTCCATTTGCTTTAGCATATAACAAAGACTTGTTCAAAAAATATGGAATTCCACTTCCAAATCCAAACAAACCATACACATGGAAAGAATTCATTGAAGTTTGTTCAAAACTTACAAAAGATACAAACGGTGATGGTCTTGCTGATACATTCGGTACAGGTTTGAACATTCACTGGGCATTTATCCAGTTTGTTTGGGGTAACGGAGCAGACTTCCTTGATGAAACAAAAACAAAGGTAACAATTACAGATCCTAAATTTACAGAAGCTTTACAGTTCTGGGCAGATATGACTTTAGGTGGAACAGTTGATGGAATGAAATTTAATCCAGTAACTCCTTCTGCTACACAGGCTCAGTCACTTGATACATACCAGAGATGGTTGAAAGGTGAACTTGGATTCTTCCCAGCTGGTACCTGGGACTTAGCTGCATTCAACAATCCAGAAGTTCTTAAATTTGACTATGATTTAATTCCATGGCCAGTACATACAGAAGCTAACAAAACAGCTACTTACCGTGGTGGTGTAGGCTGGGCTGTAGCTGCTAACTCTAAGAACCCTGCTGCTGCTGCAGAATTGGCTCTTTACCTTTCTGCTGACCGTGAAGCAAACAAAATGTATGCAGAACTTGACCTTCAGATTCCTAACTTGAAATCTTTAGCATCTGCTTATACAGGTAAAAAAGGAAATCCTGCTAACCGCCAGGAATTCATCAACATCATTGAAGATACAGGTCGTTCATGGCCATTCGACTATACATACAGCCGCCAGTGGTATGACAGCTTCTATGTAGGTGTTCAGAAAGTTCTTGATGGTAAGATGACTGCAAAAGATTACTGTGCTGCAATGGAACCAAAAATGCAGAAACAGCTTAATCAGGCTTTAGCAAAGGCTAATCGTAACAAAAAATAATTCTGAATAAGAATAAAAGTTGTCTGGGAGCAATTCCAGACAACTTTCCAAAACTATACAAACTATAGATTTTTTATTTAAAAATACGTAATCGAATTTCGAGTTTAGGGGAATTAAATTATGAAAGAACAAACAACCACTTTAAACAAAAAGAAAAAGTGGAATGATGAAGCTCGTGCTGGACTTTTATTTGTTTTGCCACCAATTATCGGCTTCTTCCTCTTCACAGCTGGGCCATTTTTGTTCTCAATTTATGCCAGCTTTACATGTTGGGATTCTATGACCGATCTTACCAGCCTCTTTAAAATGGATGCTATTGATCGCGAATACTTCTATGTTGGATTTGAAAATTATAAGGAACTTTTTGCAGATCTTGATTTCTGGAAAGCTCTATGGAATACATTTTTCTATATGATTGGTATTCCTATTGGTATCTTATGGGCAATTGCTCTTGCGGTATCATATAACAAGGATTTACCAGGTATAAAAGTTTACCGTGTTATTTACTACATTCCTGTAGTATCTTCTATTGTTGCCATTTCTTTACTTTGGTCTTGGATCTACAACGGTGACTACGGTTTGTTAAATCAGTTTATCAAATGGGCTACTGGAGTTCAGGGACCAAACTGGTTGCAGAATAAACATACAGTAAAACCTGCTATTACTGCTATGATGGTATGGCGTGGTGTTGGTGGTACAGCTTTGCTTTACTTAGGAGGTTTACAGAATATTCCTAAGTCATACTATGAAGCTGCACAGATTGACGGTGCAAATGGCTGGAAACAGTTCTGGCACATTACATGGCCATTAATCAAACCAATTACATTCTATATTTTAATTACAGGTATTATTGGTGGAGCTCAGGTTATTGTAGAACCTCAGTTAATGGCTCCTACAGGTGGTCCAGATTATAGTGCAGGTTCAATTGTATTCTACATCTGGCAGCATGCTTTTGGTTGGGATCAGAAAGGTTACGCATGTGCCGCTTCCTGGGTTCTTGCAATTATTGTATTCGTTGTTACTGCTATTCAGTTTAAGTTGAGTCCAAGTAACGATAACAATCTTGAGTAATAGGGGATAAAAATGAGTGATATAGAAGAAACAAAACAGAAAAAACTTGGTTCAAAAAAGCGTAATCAGACTTTATCAAACTTTTTAATATATTTATTCCTTACTCTTGGTGCTGTATTAATGATTTTACCTCTCTGGTGGATGTTCATTTCTTCACTAAAGACCAAAGGTGGATTCCTTACAACTCAGCTTTCCCTGGCTTTCCCAAAGAATCCACAGTGGCAGAATTATACACAGCGTGTATGGGAAATGGATCCTAAACTTCAGCGTGGTATTTTGAACTCTGCAATAATTTCTTTCAGTACAATTATTGTAGGTACATTTACATCATCTATGGCAGCTTTCTCTTATGCAAAGCTTAGGTTCCCTGGTAAGGCAAAGTTATTCCTTGCTGAACTTGCAACAATGATGATTCCATTCTCTGTAATTATGATTCCTTCATTTATCATCTTTGCAAGAATTGGCTGGCTTGATACATGGTTACCATTAGTTGTTCCTGGTATGTTAGGAAACGTTAGTATGATCTTCTTCTTGAAGCAGTATATGACAGGTATTCCAACTTCCATGATAGAATCGGCTCGTATTGATGGTGCAGGATTCTTCAGAATCTTCGTTCAGATTATGTTGCCTAATGCTAAACCAGCTATTGCTGCTCAGGCTATTTTGTGGTTCATGGGTGCATGGAACGATTACTTTGCTCCATCTATCTACTTGAACGATCCAAACAAACTTACAATACAGGTTATTATCAGTAAGTTAAACGCTATGTACGCTATTCAGACAGACTATCCATTGCTGCTGGCTGCTTCTGTACTTGCACTTCTTCCTGTATTGATTGTATTTATGATATTCCAAAAGCAGATTATCGCTTCTGTAGCGATGACTGGTTTGAAATAAGTCTTCTTTTTTTCTGTGGAAGGTGTTGTCAACATCTTCCACTTTTTTTTTGCTAAAAATGATTTAGTCACTTTGAGAAAATTAAATTAAGTGACAATCTGTATAAATGAGGTAATTATGTCTTTATTAAATACAACAGGTTTTGTACAAACTCATGATCCAGTTATTGTAAAAATCAGTGGTAAATATTATCGCTTTCAGACAGGAGACAGAATTCCAGTAGCTGTTTCTGATGATTTATTAGACTGGAAATTTATTGGAACTGTATTTCCAGAAAATCCAGAATGGACTTCTAAAGAAATTTCAGGTTCTACTCATTTTTGGGCTCCAGAAGTTGTTCAGCGTAATGGAAAGTGGAGAATTTATTATTCGGTTTCTACATTTGGTGTAAATACTTCGGCAATTGGTCTTGCAGAATTTGATCCTGAAAATCTGGAAAGTGGATTAAATGATCTGGGTCCTGTAATTCAGTCACGTCCAGAAAATAATTACAACTGCATTGATCCTGCAGTAATTACTGATGAAAAAGGTGATGACTGGCTCTTATTTGGCTCTTTCTGGGGTGGTTTGCAGCTTGTTCGCCTGGGAACTGATGGATTTATTCTTCCTGGAGCAAACTTAAAAAATATTGCTTCACGTAAAACAGAGCCTAATCCTATTGAAGGTGGATATATCATTCATGCAGGAAAGTATTATTATCTTTTTGCTTCACATGATTTTTGCTGCAGAGGAACTGCTTCAACTTACCATATTGTAGTTGGTAGAAGTGAAAGTGTAGAAGGCCCTTATCTGGATGCTTTTGGAACAGATATGATGGAAAGTGGTGGTACAACCTTACGTGATGGATTCAGCTATGAACGCTGGGCAGGTCCTGGTCATAATACTGTTTTTGCAGATGATGATGGAAAATTTTATCTTGTTTATCATGCTTACGACAGAACTGATGAAGGAAAGTCAAAATTACAGATTGAAGAAATTAATTTTGATGATGACTGGCCGGAATTTAATTAGAAAGTATGAATCAGGAATGAGGAATAAAACAATTTCCCATTCCTGATTTTGAAATTATTTTACAGCTCTTATTTCACAAAGTTTCAAAGAACATTCTTCTTTACAGTTCAATATTACATTAAATGCTGCAGTAGTTTTTTTCTTTGCTTTAGCTTGAATTAAATCTTCTGGCATTAGAATTTCCACATCATAAAGTTCATTTCCTTTATCTCCATTCAGTTTGATTGTAGAAATTTCTTTGCTGTCAGCATTGATTGTTATAGAACCTTTATCTTTTCCCCAGAAACTTAATACAAGTTTAGGTGATTTTGCATCAAATTTAATTCTGTAAGTAATGGAACCTTCTTTCCCGGTAATTTGACGGTAATTTCGGTCAACTTCAGGTATGTAGCCCATTTCTGTTTCAGAATATTTTCCATGATGTTCAACTTCACTTTGTTGTCTTCCAGGTTCAATAAAATCTGTAGTTATATCAGCGTATTTATTTGCACGTAAATCTTCTTTACCTGTACCTGTATTAAAATAGGTTGAATATCTGGTGTGATGAATTGCATAAAATGGTTTTAAGGTATAAGAAACATTCTTTTCAGAAGCTTCAGATTTAGTTTCAAAAATAAGTTTTGAATTATCTTTTAAATCAATCCACTTTGAAGGCTCCAGTGGATCTGCTGTAATTACAGATATTTTTACACCAGGTTGTGTCATGTAACAAAGCTGGTTTTCTACAATATCATAAGGCATTCCTTTTGTGCCTAAATCTGCGGCAAGAAGAACTGGTCCGTAAAAAATACTGAAATTTCCACTTCTGTCACGAGTTCTTCTGGTGTTAAGTTTCATAGGAAGCTCATATTCAAAAGTGTCAGAATTTTTTAAATCAGATGATAAAGTAATATATCCATCTTCGGTTTTGTTTTTTTCAATCCATTTAGGTGAACGTATTTTTAATGTTTTTTTGTTTTTTCCCTCTGATAAAACTTTTATAGTAGTTTTCTGTTCATAAGGAAAGTTTCCTGAAATCTGGATTTTCCAGCCATCATCTGTTTCAAAAGTACATGGAATAAAAAGGTTTATATAGATAGTATTTTCATAATCTTTTGCAATGAATCTGCCGTAACGTTCAGGATTTTCCATTCCAGTTCCTGTACAGCACCACCATGCATTATTAAAATCTCCATAAATCTTAAAGAAGCCTGGCAGCATTCCTATAAAATAAGTTTTTGCACCTGAATCAGGATCCTGAGATGCAAGAATATGATTGTATAATGCTGTTTCATAATAATCTGCATAATAAGATGTTTTATTCCATGCAAAAAGATGTTCTGTTAATTCCAGCATGTTGTATGTATTACAGGTTTCGCAAGTGTCTCTTTCCAAAGGTTCATCAAACTGTAAACCAAAGTGTTCACCTTTAGAATTTCCACCAATGGCATAACTGCGGTTTTCTGTTACAGTCTTAAAGAAAAATTCACAAGCTGTGCGATATTCCGCTTTTCCTGTAAGTTCATAAAGTTTTGCAAGTCCTATAATTTTAGGCATCTGTGTATTAGCATGATAACCTTGAAGTTTATCAACTTGTTTAATAAGTGGTTTTACAATTTCCTGATGAACAAAACGTTCTGCCAGAGCAAGATATTCTTTATTTCCTGTAATTTCATACATATCTGCCATTGCTTTACACATTCCGCCATGTTCACAAGTCAGAATTAGCTGAAATTGTTCGTCACTTAAATTTTTAAGTCCTTTTACAGCCCAGTCACTCATTTTTGTTACAATTTCAAGGGCATCTTTATTCTGTCCTAATGTATAAGCATCTATAAGTCCTGCATAAATTTTGTGAATTGCATACCATGGTACCCACCAGCCGTTTAAATCAAATCTGTTGGCAGTAAAATTGCCTGTAAACACCTGATCAAAAGGAGTGGAAGGAATAGCATCAAAAAATCCGTCTTTTCTCTGTAGTTTTTTAATTTCAGAAACAGTATAGTCCAGTTTTTCCTTAGCTTCTGTACTTCCTGTAGCTGAGTAAAAACCAGATAAAGCTGATAAATAGTGACCAAGAGAATGACCTCTTAAAGTTCTGTCCTGCCAGCCTCCGTAAACTGGAGCTTCCCAACCACCGTAAGGGGCTGCTTTAGGTTTTTGCCCCATAGCTGAATAAGAAGTGGAAAGAAGTCTGTCCGGATCAACTTTAAGAACATATTCTAATCCAGTTTTCTGTGATGTTCCAAAAAGAGTATCTTGTGTTAGTTTTGCATTTTGTGCATTCATAAACAACACTCCTACAAAAAAAATAGTGTAAATAAATGTAATTAGTTTTTTCATGATTTTAGTATGTATCTGTTGAAATAATAAAAAAAGATACATAAAATATTATTGTTGTGCGGAAAACCGACTTTTATGGACTATTTTCTTTATAAACATGTAGATCAGACTCAACTTGATGGCTGCAGTATTGCCATGCTTAATCCTGGCTGGATTCATATGAAGCGTAAAATGGAAAATGTAAGTGTTCTGATTATTGGTAAAAAAAATTCTACACTTATTGATGATGAAGGTAATGAACTTGAAGTAAAGCCCGGCAGGATGATTCTTCTTCCGGCAAATCGTCTTCATAAGGGAATAAAAACTATTGAAAATCCGGTATCTTATTACTGGTTTCACTTTTATCAGCGTATTCAAACAGATGAAGAAATCCGATATTTTATTCCCAGACACATAGAAGAAAAAGAAGCCCAGACTATTCTAAGTAATAAAACAATTGCCTTTGAGCGCTTAAAAGACGGAATTCTGCTTCCACAGATGATGGATTTAAAAAATCCTCTTCAAATAACTAATCTTTGTAATGAAATTCTAAGTGAAGTGCGGAATCCCGGTTTTTCGTCCCTTATTTCAAAAAATCTTTTTATAAATCTGCTTATTGAATTAGGAAAAGAAACTTTTGAACAGCAGGAAAAAGAACAGAAATCAGATTCTGGAAATAGTCTTGTAAATAAAACTTTGTTAATGCTGGAAGATGAACTGAGTAATCCAAATGCTTCCGTAAAATATTTTGCAGATAAACTGAATGTTAATCCTGATTATTTAGGCCGCTGTTTTAAAACTGCAATGCATATTTCCATAGGTCAGTATATTTCCAGGCGGAGAGTTGAACTTTCCTGCACAAGACTAAGAGAAACTTCAGACAGCATAGAAGAAATTGTAGTTCAATGTGGTTTTGGTTCCCGCCGCCAGTTTTATGATGAATTTAAACAGCACACAAATAAAACTCCAGCCAGCTATAGGGCAGAAAGTGCATTTGTTGGGGTGAATAGTCTGTAAAAGTAATTCAAAATTCATGATTAATAATGAATAATTGGAAAATTTTATACCCTGGTTTTCTTAGGGGTGGTATGTGCATAATTTTTTGTAAAATTGTTTGATGACCAGGTTTTAAAAAGTTTTACTTTTGTTGTATTTTGTGGCATAATATTTTTATTAATTGTGTGTGTATAACACAAAAAGGAGTTTTTATGAAAAAGTTAGCGAAAGTATT
>JALEPQ010000146.1 GCA_022768685.1 Spirochaetia bacterium | reverse complement strand
CCATCACCTATTTTCTGAGCACCATCTTCAATGTAACTTTCAATCATGAATCCTTTTACCAGTTTTGCAATATCTGGATTATGTTTACATGAACTAAGTACTTCCTTTACAATTCGAGGTTGTTCCAGGTACATTTTATTTGAATTTGAATGATTTGTATCAATGATTACAGCAGGATTCTGAAGTTCCATAGCAGCATACGCTTCATGAAGTCTGATTAAATCTTCGTAATGATAGTTTGGTCTGTTTTTTCCAAGTTTATTTGTATAGCCACGTAAGATTGCATGTGTATGAACATTTCCTTCTGAACGAACTTCCCAACCTCTATAAATGAATGTATGACTATGCTGTGCAGCCATAATTGCATTCATCATTACTGAATAATCACCCGAAGTAGGATTTTTCATTCCAACAGGAACTTCAATTCCACTTGCAGTAAGACGATGCTGCTGATCTTCAACTGAACGTGCACCGACAGCAACGTAAGCCAGAACATCGTCCAGATACTGATAGTTTTCTGGATAAAGCATTTCATCTGCACACGCAAAGCCAGTTTCTTCTACAGCACGCATATGCATATGACGAACGGCAAGAAGTCCCTTATACATATCTGATTTGCCATTTGGATCTGGCTGATGAAGCATTCCTTTGTAGCCGGCACCTGTTGTACGAGGTTTATTTGTATATATACGAGGAACGATAAATATCTTATCTTTTACCTGTTCCTGTACAGGTCTAAGACGTGAAATATAATCAATTACAGAATCTTCATTATCAGCAGAACAAGGACCGATAATAAGCATTAGTTTATTTGATTTTCCTTCAAAAATTTCTCGAACTTCATTTCTACGTTCTTCAACAACTTTGTTCATTTTTCCTGTTAAAGGATATTCTTCTTTTACTTCAGCAGGTACTGCAAGTTTTTTTTCAAAATTCATATTCATAATGGTTTTATACTCCTATAAGAGGGGACAGACCCCTTTGTTTTATTTTACTTCTACTTCTAACCCTACTTTTTTCATATCATCAAAATAGGAAGGAAAACTTTTTCTTACGGCTTCACAACCTTCCAGAACACCGCCTGTAATACTAAGAAGCAAAGCCATAGCCATTACAATTCTATGGTCATTGTGTCCACTTACCGCTGCCTTTGGAGACTGCAAAACGCCTTTTTTTATTGTGATAGAATTTTCTGTCATCTGGGTTTCAATTCCAAACTTAGCTAATTCTTCACACATTACAGTACCTCTGTCACTTTCCTTGATTTTCAAGCGTTCAGTACCGGTAAAATATCCGCCCTGGTTAGCGGCTGCAACAGCAAAAAGTATGGGGCCTAAATCTGGACAATCTGATAAATCACAGACTGCATTTTCACTTTTTAATGCTTCAAAATGATTTCTGTAGATTTTATCGCCTTGTTTGGAATCAGGATCAAGCCCCGTAATTTCAAGTTCTCCACCTGTAAGATTATATGCATCTAAGCAGGCAGCATTTGAATAATCTCCTTCTACAGTGATATCACAAGGTTTATAAGTCTGATTTCCTTTTATAAAGACTGTCTGATCATCTTCCCACTTTGTTTCAACTCCAAATTTTGAAAGAGCCTGAATTGTAAGATTAATATATGAGCGACTCTCTACTTTTGTAGTCAGTTTTATTCTGCTGTCACCATCCAGAAGTGGCAGGGTAAACATTAAGCCAGTAATAAACTGGCTGGACACATCTCCTCGAAGGGAATACTCACCTGAAGTCAGGTTTCCTTCAACAATTATATTTTTTCCATTATTTTCAAAGCGGATTTTCTTTTCCCGGCAGATATCTTCATAAATAGTAAAAGGTCTTTTATTTATTAAAGTGTCACTTCCGTAAAAAACATTTTTTCCTTTTGTCATCATTGAAATAGGAATAAAAAATCTGATTGTACTTCCACTTTCGCGACATTTTAGATGATATTCTTTTTTATCTGTTACAATCCCATTACCGTTAAAAGTAATCTTATCATCCTGGATTTCATAATCTACACCAAGTTCATTAAGACAATCTAATGTGGCAAGAACATCCTGGGAAAAATCTATTCCACTAACTACACTTTTTCCTTCTGCTAAACCGGCACAAATCAAATATCTGTGGGCCATACTTTTTGAAGGAGGAGCCTTCAATTCACCTTTTATTTTTGATGGATTAATTATTGCATTCATAAATCATTCAACCTCGTTTACAGCTTCCCATACATCTTCTGCAGTTTCTTCAATTGTTCCATGAACTTTTACAGTTCTATCAGCAGCCTTAGTATAGACAGGAAAACGTTCTTTATAAAGATTCTGCATTTTTTCTGTAGTATCACCTAAAGGACGGTCTGCAGTTGGAATAAGATGAGTTACATCCCTATCTAGAAAAATCAACATTCCATTTTTACGAAGATTTTCAACATTAAGAGGATTCATAACAAGACCTCCGCCAGTTGAAATAATCTGATTTTCTTTTTCACTCAGTTCCTTTGTAACCTCAACTTCCAGATTTCTAAAATAAGGCTCTCCTTCTTCTGCAAAAATATCTGAGATTTTTCTGTTTTCCCGAGCTTCAATCAATGCATCTGTATCAACAAAATCAAAACCTGTTTTTTTTGCAAGAACCTTTCCGACAGAAGATTTTCCTGACGCAGGCATTCCTATAAGAACTATATTTCTAGCCATTAACGCCCCCCTTCCTTTGGACAAAAGAAGTCTGTCCCCATTCTTCCGCAGATTAAATCGTAAAGAACTAAGGCTGTAATACTATCAACCACAACTCTGGCTCTATGAATGATTGCAGGATCATGTCGCCCATGAATCTGCAGGTCAGCATTTTCTCTGCTGATAATATCAATTGTCTGCTGCTTCTTATAAATTGATGGAGTTGGCTTTACAGCACACCTGAACTGAATTGGCATTCCATTGGAAATTCCGCCATTAATTCCACCATTATTATTTGTTGTTGTTACAACTTTATTATTTTCCATTCTGAAAGGATCATTAAATTTACTTCCAAATGAATCTACCAGATCAAAGGCAGCCCCGAATTGGACACCTTTGATTGCAGGAATACTGAATAAAGCATGTCCAAGAACACTTTCCAATGTATCAAACCAAGGTTCCCCAAAGCCAGCCGGCATACCTAACACACAGGTTTCCAAAACACCACCAACACTGTCACCTTCTGCAGCTGCTTTTTCCATTACAGAGCGGATAGCTAACTCCTGATTTTTATCCAGTACCGCAAAAGCAGACTGATTAAGTACATTTATATCATCTTCAAGATTCTCAAATCCTCTGTCCTTAACTCCGCCACAGCTCAAAATGTGAGTACCAATTATAATCCCTTTTTCTTTTAAAACAGGAATTACGATTCCACCTGCGGCAACTAAAGCTGCTGTTATGCGGCCTGAGAAGTGTCCCCCGCCAGTATAATCTTCAAAACCATGATACTTACAGGAAGCTGCAAAATCTGCATGACCAGGACGAGCCAGACGACTGATATTGTTGTAATCAGCAGAATGCTGTTGAGTATTTGGAATAAGAATAGTGAGGGCTGTCCCCGTTGTTTTTCCCTGAAAGCTACCGCTGGCAATAATAAATTCGTCCTGCTCAACACGTGCAGTAGAAATTTTTCCACTAGGGCGTCGCAAACCAAGCTGATAGTTTATAAAATCCTTATTTATTTCAATTCCTGGAGCCAGTCCATCAAGAACCACCCCTATATAAGGGCCATGACTTTCTCCAAAGAGAGTCACAATCATATTATTTCCAATGCTGTTTTTCACTTTTTCACCTTCCTGCAGGGCTGTCCCCGAAAATCAAAATTAACTTAAATTAGGGGTCTGTCCCCCTTTATTTTTCGCTGCTTTTCACAAGGGGTCTGTCCCCTCTTGTTATATATGTCCCCTCTTGTTATATAGCTGCGTTCACTGAATAAGATCCAAGAACTTTTAATGTCTGGCAATATTCCCCCAGCTCTTTAATCATCTTCTGACCTTCTTCAGATGTTAGTTTTCCTTCAGCTTCTATATAAAAATAATATTCCCAATTTATTGACTTCAACGGACGGCTATGAACCGACCTCATGTTGTATCCATACTTACCGATTATATCCAGAGCCTTTGCAAGAGATCCTGCTTCATTATTTACCTTAAACATCATGATGAATGTACTGTAATCATCTGGATTTACATGATTTTCCTTTGCTTTTGAAAAAACAGCAAATCTTGTTGTATTTTTTGAATTTGTGTTTATCTTCCTTTCAAGAATTTCAAGTCCATAAAGTTCTGCAGTTTCTTCACTTGCAATTGCTGCCAATGCCTTATCATTCAATTCTGCAATCTGTTTTGCCGCAATTGCAGTATTTTCTGCCTGTTCAGTTTTGATACCATGATTCTGAAGATAATCTGCACACTGATCCAATGCCTGAGGATGGCTTATTGCCCTTTTTATATCACTTAAAGAAGACCCTTTTACTCCAAGAAGATTCTGAGATATCTGAAGTGAATATACTCCATTTATAAACAATGAACCGTCAAACATAAGATCCATTACAGGACCTACTTCACCTGCATAACTGTTTTCAATAGGAAGGACTGCAAGATTACATTCGCCACGAACTACAGAATCATAAGCCGCCTTAAAATTTGGGTACGAAACTAGATTTCCTTCTGGAAAAAGCCGTTTTGCTGCAATATTTGCAAAAGCACCTTCAATTCCGCTATATGCAACTTTGTTACCTTCAAGAAGCTGATGCTGATATTTTTTTGAAACATCAAGTATAGTTGCCATAAATTCAACATAGTAGGAACGCAATATTGGACTTTCAACTCTCTTTTCCGCATTATCCAGAATTTGCTGTTCACGTTTAGCATCAAAAACCTGCATTCCGTTTGTGCGTTTGTAATCCGCAACTTTTTTAGCACACTGCATTCTGGAAACAAAAAGTTCTGCCATTTTCTGATCAATGTCATTAATCTGCTGTCTTGCTTCTTCCAGTTCGTTCATAAAATCTCCTCAGACTAAAAAAAAGACCCTATCTTACTCGGATAGGGCCTTTTTATCTATTTGCTTTGACTAGTATATTAAAACCTTATCCTATATAGAGTTATTTCTGAAAAAATAAAACGAAAATAGACCAGTTGTAAAACCGGCCTTACTAAAGGAAAAGAATACACTATTCGATGTCAACAAAATATCGTTTTTCATAACTTTTGATATTATATATAGTAACAAAAAAACAAACTATATACAAGATTACATTTTTACTAAATCCTTTATTGATACAGAATCCAGATATCCTTCAATAAGTTCATCCAGTTTAGTCCACATAAAAATTGTTCGGCAATCTTCCTTACGGTCACAAGGAGCAGCTCCTTTTTCAAGACACGCAACAGGAGCCAGAGTTCCTTCTGTAAGACGAAGAATATCACCAATTTTGTAATCTTCAAGAGGTCGATTTAATTTATATCCGCCACCTTTACCATGAACACCATCAACAAATCCATTTTTAGATAGAAGTGTCATTATAGATTCAATATATTTTTGTGAAATGTTCTGACGTTCGGCAATATCTTTTAACGGAATACGCTCAGCGTCAGTATGTTCAGCCATATCAATCAATACACGTAAAGCATACCGGCCTCTAGTAGAAACTATCATTTTACTTACCTACCTACTAGGAAAGTATAGCAGAAAAACTACTAGTATGCAAACAAAGGTGTTGAAAGATATCTGGCTCCAGTATCAGGAAGAAGAACAACAATGTTCTTTCCTTTATTTTCTGGGCGCTTAGCAATCTGAATTGCAGCCCACAACGCAGCACCTGAAGAAATACCAACCAGAACACCTTCTTTTATTCTCATTAATTTCCCCATTGAAAAGGCAGCTTCATTTTCTACTGCAATAATTTCATCGTAGATTTTTGTATCAAGGACACTGAAACAAAACCGGCACCAATCCCCTGAATTTTATGAGGTTCTGCACATCCTTCGGGACCTGTAGTTTCAATATGAGTTCCCATAAAAAGCCAACAAGGAAACTTCAACTTCCGCTTTGACTTTTTTAAACATAACACTGCTATCTACCTGTCATGTCAATAGGAAAATATAGACCGAGAATCTGTTTTTTAAGACTATCAATATTCTGTTACAATTCTGCTACAACTTCAATTTCTACCAGCGCTCCTTTAGGAAGAGCAGCCACTTCAAAACAACTTCTTGCAGGCAGCGATGTAAAATATTTTTCATACACAGCATTAAAGGCTGCAAAATCAGAAATATGCTGTAAAAAACATGTTGTCTTTACAACTTTCGAGAGGTCTGTCCCCGCTGATTCAAGTACAGCTCTTATATTCCTGATTGCCTGATCAGCCTGTCCTTCAATATCTGTAACTTCAATATTTCCTGTTACAGGATTAATAGGAATCTGACCTGATGTAAAAATTAAATTTCCAGTAATCATACCTTGCGAGTATGGACCAATTGCTGCAGGAGCATTTTGTGTAGATATAGTTTTCATACCCATCATTTTAGTACTTTTGCTTTTCCTTGTATCTATAAAAAAAATTATTTTGTACAGTTGCCATTATTTTTTGTAAAAAGTACATTGAAATCACAAATCAATTTAATTAAAACAAAACACGAAGGTTTCCATGTCTGAAATTAAAATACGCATAGCTACAACTGAAGATGCCGAACAATTATTAAAAATCTATTCATACTATGTAGAAAATACTGCCATTACATTTGAATATGAGGTTCCTTCACTAAAAGAATTTCAGGACCGAATCAAAAAAATATTAGATAGAAATCCATATCTGGTTGCAGAACAGGATGGTAAAATTACAGGATACTCTTATGCAGGTATTTTTAAAGATAGAGCTGCCTACGATTGGTCAGTAGAAACAACAATATATGTAGACAAAGATTTCCATGGAAAAGGAATCGGAAAAATGCTTTACACAGAGCTGGAACGATACCTGAAACTAATGAATATTACAAATGTAAATGCCTGCATAGCATATACATCCAAAGAAGATCAATATCTGACAAATGACAGTCCTGCATTCCATGAAAAGATGGGCTATAAACTGGTAGGAAAATTTACAGACAGCGGTTACAAATTCAATCGCTGGTATGACATGATCTGGATGGAAAAAATGATAGGAGAACACAAAGATAATCAGCCCGCAATAATAAAGTTCCCTGACATAATTCGTAATTTTTCAAAATAAAAGGGGGCAAATAAACGGGGGGCTGTCCCCCAAAAAAATAAAATAGGGTCTGTCCCCC
>JALEPQ010000083.1 GCA_022768685.1 Spirochaetia bacterium | reverse complement strand
ACTTTGGACGCGAAGGTTTCCCTTGGGAAGCTACAGACAAAGTTGATGTATTAAAAGCTGAAATTAAATAAAAAATTTTACATTTCTAAATATTTATAAGACTGTTTGATAGGCAAAGTTGCAGATCAGACAGTTTTTTTTATATGAGGAAATTATAATGAAAAGGGCTTAGTCTTTTTCTTTCAGAAAAATAGAATGTAGTGACGGAATTTTTAATTTAAGAGTAAAACAGGGCAAACGCATTATAAATGCTTTTCCGTAATGTTGGCGCGAAGGAGCGGGGCGTGGTTCAAAAACACGCTTTTTGTGGCTGCTGCGAAGCGGCAGTTTAATAGTTTCTATACCACAAAAAGCGTGTAGCGCATTATTGCGCGGTTTTGAATCACGCAACCGTGACTGGGAGCCAAAAAATCGGATATTTGTTTATAATGCGTTTGCCCTGGAAATTGCCAGCAGACAAAAGAATACTCTGAAATGTATTTTTAATCTTCACTACTCTGATTTTCAAACTTTGTATATGAAGGAATATACATAATAGGTACATCGCCAGTTGCACCGTTACGCTGCTTAGCAAGAATCAATTTTGCTTCCTGTGTTACAACTTCTTCTTTCAAACGGTCACGATGCAGGAACATTACTACATCAGCATCCTGTTCAATAGAACCAGAACCACGAAGCTGCGCAAGATTTGGTTCCTGTCCTTCAGCATCACGGGCAACCTGACAAAGAGCAACTATAGGAATATTTAATTCACGAGCCAAAGCTTTTAAAGATTTTGAAATTTCACTAACCTGTTCGTAAACAGGAGCTGATGTATCTTCTGTTGTAATTAAACCGATATAGTCAATAAAGATAATTTTAACACCTTTATTTGCAACCATACGACGAGCCATAGCCCTTAAATCCATCAACCGCATATTAGGAACATCAACTGTATAAAAAGGTTTTTCAAACCATCTTCCAGCTGCATCCTGAATACGTTTTACATCATCAACTTTTAACATACCAGAACGAATTTTCGACATAGGAACTCTGGATGTCATGGCAAGAAGACGTAAACCAATAGATTCCATAGGCATTTCAAGGGAGAAAAATCCACAAGGAATATTTTTTTCTACAACAATATTTTCCATCATTGAAAGAGCAAGAGCTGTCTTACCAATAGAAGGTCTGGCACCAATAATAATTAATTCAGAATTCTGGAAACCGGCTGTATAAGTATCAAGCTTTGCAAACCCTGTAGGAATTCCTGTAAAAGGATTCTTACTCTGGAATCTGGCTTCAATAATTTCAATTTCTTTAAACATCATTTCTTTTGCAGAATAAATAGTTGTTGTTTCATTTTTTTCTGCAAGAGAGAAAATTTTCTGCTCTGCTTTATCAAGAAGATCTTTTGATTTAGTTTTAAATTCATAACAGTCAGCTTTTAGTTCTGCTGACATTTTTATTAATTCTCGTCTTGTTGAACGATCAAGAATAATATTTGCATAATACTCAATATTTGCTGAAGAAGGAACTTTATCTGTCAAAGATGCAATATAGGCTGCTCCACCTGCCTGTTCAAGCTTACCTTCTTCTGTAAGTTCATTTATCAAAGAGATTGTATCTCCACGAACATTTTTTGAAAAAAGTTTTGTTAATGCTTCATAAATAACTTGATTTTGAAGTAAATAAAATCTGTCAGGACGAAGTAAAGATATAACAATTCCCATTGCATCCCAGTTTAATAACAATGCACCTAATACAGACTGTTCTGCATCCACATTATGAGGTGGCACTTTATCTTTTAATGTTTCGTCCATTATTTTACTCCTCTTAAAATCCAACGTTTAAAATAGATGGCTAAAAATTTCGCCATCTGTTTTAAGTCTCGAGTTTTTTGCAAAAACTCTATTTATTTACGTATTCGCTTGCGCGAACGTTTTGTAAATCCTCAGTTGTTGAAACAACTTGCGGTTTACAAAATTAAGGAACGATTTTTGTTTTATTTATTCTAAATATACAATTTAAGAAAAAAAAAGTCGGTATACAAAAAGTACACCGACTCTTCTAAAATCTAAAAAAAATTACTCAGCAGCTTTTTCTTCTGCTTTTGGTTCTTCTTTAGCAGCGTCAGCAACAATTTCTTTTCCATCTGTTGTCTGAGCTTTAATAGAAATTACAACTTCTGCAGTCTGTGCTTCATAAAGTTTAACTGTTACTTTGAAGTTACCAACAGTTTTAATTGCAGCTCCAGCAATTTCAATACGCTTTCTTTCGATATCGAAACCGAGTTTTGCAAGTGCGTCAGCAACAACGTTAGAAGTAACTGCACCATAAAGTTTACCATTGTTAGCAGCTGGCATTACAATTTCTACTGTTGCAGCTTCTAATTTTTCTTTCAAGCTGGCAGAATCTTTACGTTTCTGTTCTTTTCTGGCTTCAATTTCAGCTTTTCTAGCTTCAAAAATCATAACTGTAGCTTCATTGTAAGGTACAGCAAGATTACGTGGAAGAAGATAGTTACGAGCATATCCGTTAGCTACGTTTTTTACATCGCCTTCTTCACCTAAGTATTTTACATCTTCATTAAGAATAACTTTCATATTCTTCAAGCTCCTGTTATTTTATTTTAACCTGAAAATTCGGAGTATGAATTTTCAGGATTTTATTAAGCTAATTTAGTCAGCTACGAATGGTAACAAGCTGATTGAACGAGCGCGTTTAATAGCTTTAGCAACTTCACGCTGGTGTTTTGCACAAGTACCTGTGATGCGGCGTGGAAGAATCTTACCACGTTCTGTCATATAACGACGAAGTGCATCAGCATCTTTGTAGTCAATTTTTGCTTTGTTTGCACAGAAACGGCAAACCTTTTTACGGAAGAAAGTCTTAGATTTAGCTCTTCCTTCTCTTTCTTCTTCACGACCATCATTTACAGTTGCAACCTGATCCATAGCAGCTGCCTGATCCTGTCTTTCTTCCATTTCATTTGTATTTTCAGACATAATATTCTCCTGTCAAAAAAAGATGTGTACTAATTTGAAAATTAGAATGGTATATCTTCAGGAAAATCACTTCCTGTATCGCCATAAGGTTCACTCTGATATGATGTATATCCAGAAGGAACTGGACTGTTACTTATCTGTGTAAATGTTGGAGCACCCCCAGTCGGTTGACTTCCTTCATTTCTACCACCAATAAGCTGAACATTGTTAGCAACAATACTAACTTTACTCATTTTCTGTCCGTCTTTTTCCCAGCGATCCTGTTTAAGATAACCATCAACAGCAATCATCTTACCTTTTGTAAGATAAGGTTTTAAATTTTCAGCTGTTTTTCCCCAAATTGTTACATCAAAGTAATTAGCTTCATCAATCCACTGATCACCATTTTTACGGCTTCTATTTACAGCTATACTCACATTAGCTCTTGCCTGACCGTTGGCAATATAGCCAAAACTTCGTTCATCAGCACCAAGATCTTTTGTTAGACGACCAATAAGAACAACGTGATTTAAATCTGTCATAAAAAACTCCTATTTTTGATGATTAAGTTAGATATAAGCTAATTTTATTTTGTTTCCAATTTTACAAACTGGTATTTCATTAAATTCATGTTGATTTTGAATTCTTTTTCAACTTCTACAAGTTTGTCTGGATTGATTGTGAAAGTGTAAAGAACAAAACGTCCTTTCTTCTGTTTGTTGATTTCGTAAGTGAGATCGCGATCACCAAATGGTTTTTCTTCTGCGATTTCGGCACCGAATTTTGCGAGAGAAGCTTTAACTGCTTCAGCACCTTTTTTTGACAATTCTTCATCAAGTGGATAAATTGTCATAAGTTCATACTTTTTCATAAGTATCTCCTGAAATTTTTATTCAGCTCTGCTGAATTATTTCGGAGGACAATAAGTACAATCCTCTAATCAACGATTGAGATGTGACTGTAAAATGAAAACCGAAGTTTTCATTTGCCTCCTTATGGATAAAGAAAATCTCTATTTCAAGATTTCCAAGGGGTGTTCTAAAAATATAATGAAATATACGTTTTGAGTCAATAAATCAACTTTCATTTACTGCATATATTTATTGTTACAAATCAGTAATTAAGATATAATTTTTATCATGAAATTTAATGTTTTATCAGTTATTAAAAAAATTACTTTAATCAGTTTGATTTTATTTACAGCTATTTTTAATGCAACTGCAGAGGAAAATGACATTTCTGATTCTGACAGCTGGCAGATTACTTCATATTCAGGAAAAAATAAAATAAAGATTAATAAAAAAACAAAGACTTTTAAATCTTATGAACAGGCTTTGGCTTACTGGATTTATGCAGATTTAGAAGAAGACAGTAAAATCTGTATTGCACGAAATAATGTTTTTATTACAGCAAAACCTTCCATTTATTCAGATAAAACCTATTCAGAAATATCTGAACAGTTTAAAGCAGACAGAGAAAATGCTATTACAGCATTTGCCATTAAAAAAGATGAAAAAATAGAATCAACTTGGGCTAAAAAGACAAAAAATTCAAAAGACAAAAAAGCAGAAAAAAAAGTATCTAAAAATCATGTTACTTTTGAACCAGACGAACCTGCAGAGATTTTACCTGAAGAATTCAATATCAATGAATCAGAAATAAAATCCTTTGAAACTGAAAAGACTGAAGAATCTGTTACTGATGAAACAAAAGAACCTGAAATTGCAATTGAAACTAAAGTTTCTGAAGTTATTGATTATCCTTTTTCTAC
This sequence comes from Spirochaetia bacterium, assembly GCA_022768685.1. Taxonomy (GTDB): domain Bacteria; phylum Spirochaetota; class Spirochaetia; order Treponematales; family Treponemataceae; genus Treponema_D. Next base: position 11,232 of record JALEPQ010000083.1, on the reverse strand, counting down.
ACCAGAAGAACTTTCTGTTCCTGAAACTGATGAACAAAATAATGAAATTTTAGTTTCTGAGGATATTGAAACAATCAAAGATCCTCAGCTCCCAGTTGAAGCAGAACCAGAAACAGAGTCAGAACCAGTTGAAGTTGTTGAAAAAGTTGTTGAAGAAAATATTCCTAAAAAGCCTATAAAGCGTTACAGAAAAGAATATCTTCAGGATTTTATTCCTATTGAAACAGAACTTCCAGAGAATCAGCAGAAATCAAAGAAATCTGTTATATCAAACCCTGATGAAGCAGATTCCAGTCAGATTACATTATTGATGAAGGCTGCTAAAGCTGGTAATGACTGGCAGATTACGGAACTTCTTAATGCTGGAGCAAATGTAAATTTAAAAGATAAAGACGGCTGGACAGCTTTAATGTATGCAGTACGTTATCAGGAAAATATTAATACAGTAAATCTTCTTATAAATGCTAAAGCAGACATAAAAACAAAAAACAAATTTGATTCATCAGCACTTGTAATTGCTGCTTGTTATAATAATAACCCGGCAATAATTGAAAAACTTTTGAGTTACTATTCGCCTTCTGAAAGAGAAGTTGTAAAAGCTTTTGATTTACTTCTCTCTACTCCTCAATCAAGTGAATTTACTCAGATTGCAAAAATCAATGTATTCCTTCAGAAGGATATTTCCATAAATTCTTATTACGATGGAAAAACACCATTGATGTATGCAGCTCAGTATGGAACTTCAACAGAAGTTTTAAAATTGCTGATTGACAATGATGCTCTTACAAATCTTCGATCCACAGAAGGAAAAACAGCATTTGATTTTGCAGCATCAAATTCAAGCTTGAAACACGATGAAAACTTCTGGCTTTTAAACAAAAAATAGGAAATAAAATATGAGAATTACTGGTGGGACTTTAAAAGGACGTGTTATAAAATGTCCAGATGGTGTAATCAGACCTGCAATGGACCGGATGAGAGAATCTGTTTTTTCAATTTTGGGAGATTTGTCTGGAAAATCCTGGCTTGATTTATTTTCAGGTTCTGGAACAATTGCCATTGAAGCAGTTTCAAGAGGAGCTGCTGAAGTAGATTTATGTGAAAAAGATAAAATAAAAGTAAATACTGTACTTGAAAATGTTGCTATAGCCGAACAGGAATGTGGCGTAAAAATCAGCTGTCATTTTATGCCGGTTGAATACTATATTAAACGTTGTAAAAAACAGTTTGATTACATTTTTTTTGATCCCCCTTTTCCATATAAATTTCATGAACAGTTGATTTTAGACGCTGATAAAAAAGGAATTTTAAAATCAACAGGAACAATTATGGTTCATCGTCCTGAAGAACATTTTATGCCAGATGAAATAGGAAACTTAAAAAGAACAGATCAAAGAATATACGGGAGATCAATTGTAGATTTTTATAAATATGAGTAGTAAAAATCTATTTTTTCATTTTTTTTAAGAAGTTAATTTGTAATACTGATTATATGTGTTAGAATATAAACACGTATAAAAGTGCTATTTAAAAATATTGAGATTTAAAAATGGATAAAAGAAAAGAACTAGAACTTAATCTAAAAGAAAATCTTGCAGAAAAAGCTTCTCCAGAAGGTTTTATAAAACTTACAGACAAACCTGTATCTGGACTCTCTTCCGAACAGAAAGTCATTTTAAATCGCAAAGCAAATATAATGTTTAATAATGGAAACATAGAAGATGCCAGAAGAATTTACATTACAACCGGCTATTCTGATGGACTAACCAGAGTTGGTGATTATTACATGAATAAAAAAGAAAGCCTGAAAGCACTTAAGGCTTATTATCTGGCTCACAATATGAGAGATTCTGAGCCAATATATGAAGATATCGCAAAAATAATTTCAACATTGTTGAAAGAAATTTAAAAATATATCTAAAAAAGAGGGTTTATAAATTATGGACAACGAAATTCTTGACACAACAGATATCCTGGTTCCGGATTTTGTAATGACTGCAAATCCAGAAAATGAAATGGATGAAAAAATGAAGCAGATTTCTGAGCTTTCAAAGCAGGGATATCAACTTCTTAAAGAAAATGAGTTTGAGGGTGCTAAAAAAGCATTTGAAGAAATCCTAAATCTTGAAGAAAACAACAATTATGCTTTAGTTGGACTTGGTGATACAGAACGTAAACAGAATAAATTTTATGATGCCATAAAATTTTATACAAAATGTCTTTCTATTTATCCAGAAAATAATTATGCCTTATTTGGACTTGCAGATTGTTACAAATCTTTAAATCAATATTCAAAAGCAATTAATATCTGGCAGCAATATTTAGTTCATGATAACAGAAATATTACAGTAATTACCAGAGTTGCTGATGCTTATAGAAAAACTCATGATTTTAAACGTTCAAAAGAACTTTATTTAAAAGTTTTAACTATGGAACAGGATAATGCCTATGCTTTAATTGGTCTTGGGCATTTAAATTATGATTTTAAGGAATACAAAGAAGCTCTTTACTATTGGACAAGAGTTTATGAAATCAATCAGGAAAATGTTGATATCCGGGTTCTTACTTCAATTGGAAACTGTTACAGAAAACTTAAAAGTTGGGAAAGTGGTACAAGATATTTTGAAATGGCACTTGAAAAAGAACCTGATAACTTCTATGCCCTTTTTGGACTTGCAGACTGCTATCGTGGAATGAACCAGCAGTTTAAGTCTATTTTCTATTGGAATAAGATTCTTGAAATAGACCCACAGAATAAGGTTATTCTTACAAGAACTGGTGACGCATACAGAACAACAGGAAACTACGAAGAAGCAAGAAACCTTTATAACAAGGCTTTGGACATTGATTTTGATGTTTATGCAGCAATTGGATTAGCACTTATATGTAAAGGTGAAGGAAAATTCGATGAAGCAATTGAACGCTTTAATACACTTATAAAAGATGATCCAAGAAATGCACGTCTATATTCATACATTGCAGATTGTTACGTTGCAATGAATAAAAAAGATAAAGCTATTGAAATTCTGGAAGAATACTTAAAGATTGACAGTAGAAATATGATTATTCGTACATCAATTGACAGATTAAAAAATTAATATTTAATATAATGTCTATATGGACAATATTTATCTTACAGGGCTGCTCCCAGAAGAAATCTGTGAGCAGCTCAATCTTTCACAGGCCTTCAGAGGCAAACAAATTTTTAAATGGGTTGGTAATGGCGTAAAAGATTTCGATGCCATGACAAACCTGAGTTTAGACCTTAGAAAACAATTAAAAGAAAAATCTTCTCTCCGTTCTTCTGAAATATCAAATATATTAAAAGACCCTGATGGGACAATAAAATTACAGATCAAGCTGCAGGATGGAAATGCAATTGAAACTGTTCTTTTAACTGATAAAGAAGGCAGAAAAACAGCTTGTGTTTCATGTCAGGCTGGATGTGCAATGAAATGTGCCTTTTGTATGACAGGAACTTTAGGACTTTCAAGAAATCTTGAAGCTAATGAAATTGTTGAACAGTTCCTGTATCTTGAAGAAATTGCAGGAAAACTTGATAACATAGTTTTTATGGGTATGGGAGAACCTATGCAGAATTTAAGTGGCATAAGAAAATGTATTCAGATTTTATGTCATAAAGACGGAAGAGCTCTTTCATCAAAACGAATTACCCTTTCTACATGCGGAGTAATAAAAGGAATTTATGATCTTGCAGATAACGGACCTCATATCCGCCTTGCAGTTTCACTGACAACTGCAAATGAAGATTTACGCAATGAATTGATGCCTGTAAATTTAGGAAATCCACTTCCAGAATTAAGAGAAGCTATAAAATATTATGCAGAAAAATCAGGAAAAAGAATTACTCTTGAAGCTGCCCTTCTTCATGATAAGAACACTGATAAAATCAGTGCAGAAAACATGATAAATTTTGCAAAAGGAATTGATGTTAACATAAATCTTATTCCATGGAATCCAGTATCAATTTTACCTTTTACTGAACCTGGAAATAACGAAGTTCACAGATTTGTAGAAACTCTTGAAAAAGCAGGTCTTAATGTGACTTTACGAACAAGAAGAGGACGAAAAATTGGTGGAGCCTGCGGTCAATTAGGAAAAACAACCGAAAGTTAATTTTATGTAAAAAAAATTTAAATTTTATGAAAAAATAATTTGACAACTCCTTTATCAGATAGTAAGATTATAAGTGTGATAGTAATACTATCAAGCACAAAATAAAACTATCAAATCGGAAAAAGGAGTTTCGACATGAAACTGTACAAATCTAATTCAGATTATCTTGCTTCCAAAAACTCAATTGTAGACACATTGGATCTGGATTCACTGCTTTTGGAATTGAATCTGGAAAAAAAATTAAAACTCAAAGATGCATGGATAAGTCTAGGTGGCTGGCAGTCATGGAATCCTTCTTTTGAAATTGAACCTGGAAAAGCTCAACCTTCACTACATTGTCATCTTATTAAACAGTGGAACAGATACCTTGAATTTCCTTGTTCAAAATATAAGCCAACTAAAAATACTGTATTAGCACAGTTTGTTTCATATTTACGTTGGGATGATTTTTATATTTGTTTTGTTTCAACAGGAAATATAAACTCTGTTTTACCACCAGTACAGTTTGTATATAACAGAAAAAACAATAATATAAAAATTGAACTTTGTGATACTGGAAAACAGTGGAAAAAAGATGATGTTCAATGTCAGCTTGAAATACTTTGTGCAAGTTCATTTTTTGAATTAAAAGACAAATTACAGAAAATTTTTGGTTCTTCTGATAAATCAAATGCTTTATATAACAATCGTTTTGATCAGATTCAGTTTTTAGGAGAACCAAGTTCTGGCTGGGAATCATGGTACAATCATTATGCAAATATTAATGAAGATTTGATTCTGGAAGATTTAAAGTCTTTACAGGAAACAAAAAATCTTATTACCTTGGGTTCTTTTAAAAAATCAGTTTTCCAGATTGATGACGGCTGGGAAAAAGCATTAGGAACATGGGAATTAAACTCAGAACGTTTCCCAAGTGGATTTGAATCAATAACTGCAAAAATCGCTGCTGATGGATACATTCCTGGATTATGGATTGCACCTTTTATTGTTGATTTAAGAAGTAAAATCGCAACAGAACACCCTGAATGGGTTTTAAAAAATAAAGCAGGTAAACCAATTGCAGCAGGTTTTAATCCTCTTTGGGGAGCAGCATTTGGTAAAATGCAGCCTTCGTTACCTAACTCATTTTTCTGTCTTGATTTGAGTATTCCAGAATGTGTTGAATATCTTGATGAAATTATTGAAACAGCAATCAATCAATGGGGATTCCGCTATCTAAAACTTGATTTTCTTTATGCAGGAATGATTTACGGAAATTACAAGAACGGCGGTGCTGGTTATGAATGGTATTCTAAAGCCATAAAAAAACTCACTTCAAGAAAATCAAACAAAAAGGGTGAAGAAGTTACTTATTTAGGATGTGGTCTTCCATTAGAACTTTCATTTAATGATTTTCCACTCTCAAGAATCGGATGTGACACATACGAACATTGGGAAAATAATATGATGGTAAAACTTAACTGGAATGGAAGAGCTTCAGCTTACTTAAATTTAAAGGACACCATTGGTCATGCTATGACTAATAAAATCATTTATTCAAACGATCCTGATGTTGTTTTTATAAGAAATGAAAATTGTTCTCTGACAAAAAATCAGAAACTTACAATTGCAACAGTTGCAGCTCTTTTTGGAAATCAGGTTATGTATTCGGATGATCCTGCTAAGTCAACTTCAGAAGAAGAAGTAAAACTTACGGAAGAAATAATCGCAATTTTTAATAAGTTTAAGAATGAAGAATTCTCTGTAAAAACAATACGTAAAGATTATTATGAGGTTTCTTCTAGAAGTGGAACTTATAAAGGTTATATAGATATGGAGGAAGGATATGCAGATATTCGGTAATGAAATCAGCAAAAAAGATTACAACAAAGCTTGTAAATCACAAAAAAAATGGATTAAAAAATTTGGAGATGACAGAGAACCTGGTTATCACCTTTCTTTAGTAGATAACGAAGTTATAACAGGACCTTTAGGAGTAAAGAACATTGTTATTAACGAAAATGCAACAGATGATTCAGGATTTAAAACTCAATTGCCAGAAAAACCAATTATCATAGGAAATATTCGTATGGGATTTGGTCATTACCGCATCTCCATGGCTATGGCTAGTGCTGCACACTCTTTAGGCTACACTCCTCTCTGGTTGGATTTAAACTCATTTCCTCAGACTACATGTACAAAAATTATTTCTGCACAGAATGATTTATATTCTTTAGGTTCACGACTTTCTCAAAAACATCCTTTATTCAATAAACTTGTATGGGAACCAATGAACTATGAAGGATTTAAGAAACTTTCATACAATGTGGGAGATCAGAAAAATGCAGAATTAATGACTTCTGTATTCAAAGACATTCCAAAAGATACGCCATTAATTGGAACTCATGTATGGCCTTCTCAAGCTGCTGTACACGCTGGTATGACAAAAGTTGTAAACGCAATTCCAGACAACTGGCCTATGGCACTTCATTTATCTGAAGGGGCATTACATACAGTACAGACTTATAATACTTACTATGGTTACAGAAGTCTTCACGGATTCCGTGGAAAAGAAGTTTTAAAGCCAATTCCTAAGAATGACATTGTTTATACAGGTCATTACATAGATGATGAATTAGTAAGAAATATTGAAGATGACTGTGCAAAAAGAATTGACCGTGCAACAAACGGAAAACCAGTAAGATTCCTTCTTACAATTGGTGGAGCCGGTGCGCAGGGAGAATTCTTTGCTAAAATCATAAAAGCTTTACTCCCATACGTAAATCAGAAAAAAGCATGTATTTATGTAAACTGCGGAGATTATTCTAGTGTCTGGGAACTTTTAAAGAAATCTATTCCTGAATTGAACAACGACGGCTTATGTCACACACACTTCAATGACTGGAAATCTGAATGTGAATTTTCAGAAAAGGCACTTTCTTATACAGATGATTTCAGTTCTAATGGAATTCATGTATTCTGTAACAAAGATATTTTTGGTGCTGTTTATATCACAAACCTTTTAATGAGAGCTACAGATATTCTCATTACAAAACCAAGTGAACTTGCATTCTATCCAGTTCCAAAGTTATTCATTCGACGTGTAGGTGGACACGAAATGTGGGGAGCTATCCACTCTGCAGAAATTGGGGATGGAACTCAGGAATGTGAAACTCCAGAATATGCTTGTTCAATGATAGAAATGATTATGAATGATCCTTCAATCATTGAAAATATGTGTAATTGTATCATTAGAAATAAAAAAGATGGTATTTATGACGGTGCATACAATGCAGTAAAACTTGCAGCAGCAAGATAATTAAATTAAAACAGGGGATTTTATGACTCCAACAGAAAAACATAAAGAAGAACAGGATGAATTGAAAACTTTGAGAATGAATCGCATTTTAGATGCTTCATTTGAATTGTTTGCAGATCGCGGTATAGACACAATTGCCATGACTGACATTGCAAAAAAAGCAGAAATTGGTGTTGCATCTTTATACAGATATTTTGAAACAAAAGAAGATTTAGCAATTGAAGTTGCCATTCATGCCTGGAAAAAAGAAGAAAAGATATTTCATCAAGTTTATTCATCTTCGGATTATGATTCAAAAACTGGTTTTGAACAACTTAGAGTTTTACTTAATATTTTTACAACAGCTATTGATTCACAGACTAAATTCTTTAGATTTATTTATTTTTTCGATGGATTTGTAAAAAAAGAAAATGTAGATATTGAACGTCTATCTAAATACGAATCAATAATCACAAATGTAAATCTTATTGTATTGAATGCTTTGGAAAAAGGTGTTTCTGATGGTTCCATCAATTACCAGAAATCAGAAAATAATCATATTTCTAATGCATCTATCAAAGAAATGCACTTTACAATAATGCATGCCCTTTTCAGTATGGCACAAAAAATGGCTTTATCTGGAGAAATGCTTTATATGGACAGAGAAGTTTCAGCATCAACTCAACTTGAACTGATGGGAAACTTAATTCTTGCTTCGATTAGATAAAAGAGTTTATATATTTTATTTATTTTCCATACAGGAGGATATTTATGGAAACTAAGAAAAAACTAGGATTCAAAGAAAAGTTTTCTTATGGTCTTGGTGCAGTTGGTAAAGACATGGTTTACATGCTATCTGCAAGTTACATTCTTTACTATTTTCAGGATACACTTGGTGTAAGTGCAGCAGCAATGGCAGTTATTTTACTTGCCGCACGTATTTTTGATGCATTTAATGATCCAATTATGGGATTAATTGTTGCTAAAACAAAAACTAAGATGGGAAAATTCCGTCCATGGCTTTTAATAGGAACAATAACAAATGCTGTAATTTTGTTTTTAATGTTTGCTGCTCCTCCTGCTCTTAATGGTGCTGGTCTTGTTGCTTATGCTGCTATTACATACATTCTTTGGGGTGTAACATACACTATGATGGATATCCCATACTGGTCAATGATTCCTGCTTTTACAGAAGGTGGAAAAGAACGTGAAGGTTTAACAACTTTAGCCCGTTCTTGTGCCGGTGTTGGATCTGCACTTATTTCAGTTGTAACAATGATTTCCGTAAAAGCTATTGGTAAAGCTGTTGCTGGAACTGGAGCTCTAGATAAACAGATTGAAATGACTGGTTTTAAATGGTTTACAGCAATTATTGCGGTTTTATTCATTCTTTTCATTGTAATTACTGTTATTAATGTAAAAGAAGAATCAACAGTAGATATGAAGTCTGCATCCGTAAAAGATATGTTCAAAGCTCTTCTTCACAATGATCAGGCAATTACAGTTGTAATTTCTATTGTACTCATCAACTGTTCTATTTATCTTACTTCAAATCTTGTAATTTACTTCTTCAAATATGACTTTGGTGGAAGTGACTGGCAGAATGCATATACATTATTTACAACTTTTGGTGGTGGAATTCAGATTCTTGCAATTATGCTTTTATATCCACTTTTGAGAAATGCATTAAAGCTATCTAATATTCAGATTTTTTATACAGCTCTTTCCAGCGCAATTATTGGATATGTTGTACTTTTAGTACTTGCGTTTACAAAAATGTCTAATGTAATTCTTCTTTTCATTCCAGGATTTTTTATCTTTGCTGCTAACGGAGTTCTTTCAACACTTACAACAGTCTTCCTTGCCAACACTTGTGATTACGGTTTAGTTAAAAACGGCCGTTCAGATGAATCAGTAATTTTCTCTATGCAGACATTTGTTGTAAAACTTGCTTCAGGTGTTTCAGTATTTATTGCAGGTATTGTACTTCAGATTTTCCAGTTGAAAAAAGATACAGCTGATGTTGTTTCAGGATTTGACTATTCTACTGCTGTTCCTGAATCTTCAAAAATTGGATTAAGAATGACTATGACAATTATTCCTATAATCGGATTATTTGCAGCTATTCTCTGGTTCAAAAAACATTACATCTTAAACGATGCTAAACTTGAAGAAATCAACAATGAAATTGCAGAAAAAAAACTTAAATAGCTTTTTTTACTACTAAATCCATATTGGCAGCTTTTTCTACAAAGGCTGCCTTTTTATATTAATTAAACAAAAAAATAAATTGAAATCACCTCAAAAAACTAGTATACTTCAAGTACTTACTTTTTGGAGTTTTTGTTATATGCAGAAAAAAATATATGTAGTCGGTATGTTCGATGATGGAACAGCATCAAAAGTTGCAGATGCTGTAAAGGGTGTAGCTGGTGTAACAAATGTAGTTGCAAACTGTGAAAAATCACAAGTTCTTGTTGATTACGAAGGTGCATCAGAAGATGCTATTAATGCTGCAATTTCTGGTTGCGGTGTTGATGTAATCGGATAACAAAAAAATGAAACTTACAATCTTAGACGGCCATGCATTAAATCCAGGAGATTTATCTTGGGATATTTTTAAGAATCTGGCAGATGTAACCGTGTATGAACGCACTCCTCCATCTTTAGTTGCAGAACGGATTGGAGATTCAGATGCTATTTTCTTAAATAAAATCAACATTACAGAAGATGTTCTGTCTGATTGTAAGAATCTTAAATATATTGGTGTTTTGGCTACAGGTTATAATGTTGTAGACCTGGAAGCAACAAAAAAACACAACATAATCGTAACTAACATTCCAGCCTACAGTTCTGATTCTGTTGCACAGCACGTTTTTTCTTTAATTACTTATTTCACAAATCATGTTTCTATTCACAATCAGTCTGTTAAAAATGGAGATTGGATCAACTGTCCTGATTTTTGTTATTGGAAAAATCCCTTAATTGAATTAAGTGGTAAAACACTTGGTATTTTTGGTTATGGAAACATCGGAAAAAAAGTTGCACAAATAGGAAAAGCTTTTGGAATGAATATCATCTGCTGTTCCAGAACACCTAAAGAAGGGGTTGAAAATGTTTCCTGGGAAGACTTATTAAAACGTTCTGATTTTCTTTCTTTACATGCACCCTTGACTGATTCTACAAAAGGTTTAATTAATAGGGAATCTCTTGCACTAATGAAACCTACAGCATATCTTATAAATACTGCCAGAGGTGGTTTTATTGTAGAAGAAGATCTGGCAAAATACTTAAAAGCAAATTTGATTGCAGGATATGGCGCTGATGTTATTTCTGAAGAGCCTATGAAAAAAGAAAATCCACTATTCAATTGTCCTAATTGTGTAATTACCCCACACATTGCATGGGCTCCATTAGAAACCAGAACCAGACTATTAAATATTGCATATAATAATTTTACAGCCTGGATAAATGGAAAACCTGAAAACGTTGTAAATTAGTCTTCCTTTTAAAACAACAACATTCATTTTTATCCCAAGGCAAACGCATTATAAATACTTTTCCGTAATGTTGGTGCGAAGGAGCGGGGCGTGGTTCAAAAACACTCTTTTTGTGGCTGCTGCGAAGCGGCAGTTCAATAGTTTCTATACCACAAAAAGCGTGTAGCGCATTATTGCGCGGTTTTGAATCACGCAACCGTTACTGGGAGCCAAAAATTCGGGATTTTTGTTTATAATGCGTTTGCCCTGATTTAATTGACAACATTTATATTTAATACTATATCTAACTTGTACACAATTGAATTGGACTAAATTTAA
>JALEPQ010000082.1 GCA_022768685.1 Spirochaetia bacterium | reverse complement strand
TATGAGATGATATTTTAAATTACGCAGAGGATTTTCACTCAGTTTTCCAAAGCCTTCTACACACAAAGGAGTAAAAAGGCGTTTCATTTCTTTCATATCGCCATTTTTAATACTCTGGTAAAAGGCCATTTCCTTATCATACGGAATATGATTAAGCGAATTTTCTCTGTTAAAAAACTCAATTTTTACAAGTTCGTCTTTAATACCCATCTTATCCATACTATTTTACCACAATTTTTATAAATTCGGGAAAATACCAGGTTAGATTTTTACGATCCAGATATCCATGCCTTTCTGCCTGATTATTACCATTTGGATAAACAACCATATTATCCCAAAGAACGCAGGCAACCTCAGCATTTTTAGCTTTTGAACAATAGTATTCTACCCATTTAATTCGTTCATCAACATTATTTTTATCTGAAGCAGAGAATTCTCCCATAATAACTCCTATGCCTTTTGATGTATAAGAGTCTTTTAATTTGTTAAACAATGCATCAAGAGAAGATTTATGAGTCTGTGTAAATGTATTATCATCTCCCATTGCAAAAGCATAAGGATCATAAGCATGAACAGATAAAATCAACTTATCAGAAACTGTATCTTTTGGAAAAGAAAAACTATCTAAATACCAGGGACTTGCAGCATAACCAGGGCACATCAAAAAACGCTCAGCGTTATTACCGCCAGTTGCACGAATTGCATCAAGACAGGTTTGTTCATAAGAAGTTATAATTGTATTATACGATGCAGCCTTATCTCCAGGAGTCCATTCATTTTCAGAGCCTTTATTTCTTGGTTCGTTTAATATTTCAAAAACTAGTCCGTAATTATAATCTTTAAATTCAGTTGCAATCTGGAACCAGATTTTAGATAAATAATTTTTAGACTTTTCCTGCAGTGCGGTTTTTTCAGAAATACAGAATCCTAAATTATTATTCATCTCAGATTCTGAAAGATTATCATGATGAACATTTAGTATTACATAAAGCTTTTCATCACAAGCCCAATCAACAATCTGTTTAACACGTTCCATCCATTCAGAATCAATTTTCACATCTGTAACATTACTGATATGATTATGCCAGCTTACAGGGATACGAATTGAATTAAATCCAGCCTCTTTTACAGCTTGAATCAGTTTTTTTGAAGTTTCTGGCATTCCCCATAAAGTTTCTGCAGAAAGTCCAATATTATAAGAATTACTTTCAACAGTATTTGCATCAAGCGTATTTCCTAAATTCCATCCGTTAGAAAAATTCTTAGCAAAATCTACACTGGAAAGTGATTTTAATACTGAATCAGCAGGATCAATTTTTTCTTTCCCAATATCAGGATTTTGTTTACAGCTTAAAACCAATAAACTTACAAAAGTAATCAGAAATACTTTCTTTAGAAATTTCATAAAAACTCCCAAAACTTCAAATTAACATTAGTTTGTTTCCACAGCCTTAAATTTTACATAATCATAATATGCGTAAAGTGGTTCTGTATAATTAAAGGGTCCTAACCAGTCATCAACTCCTTTACCCGGCCAGAAATTCATCATTATCTGCATATTATGACTTGGTAGAGTGTTTTTTGGATGATTATGATTATCGACTGTACAACCTGTTGCAGTATAAACCAAACTTCCGTCTACATACCATTTTATATAATCTGGCATATATACAATTCCATATACATGAAAATCTTCTGAGGCATCAAAAGAAATATCTTCATATACAAATTCATGACCTTCACCTTTGTTATCAACAAAGTAATTAAACTGAGGAATAGTTTTATTATCACGAGTGATAAATTCTATATCAATTTCATTCCATGGAATATTTTTATTATCATCTTTTGTATACAGGAAAAATGATGTATTTGTTCCTGATTCTTTACAAGGCTTCATTCTTACTTCGTAGTAACCATAACCATAAGTTGCTGTTGTACGAAGTTCTCCGCCATTGTAATCCATTTTTTTTTCATCTAAAACATGGGCTGCATTTGTGTTTTCAGAAATCTTTATTGTCATTAGACCATTATTATTATCATTAAATGTAACGTTGTCTGGATCCCACCAGCAGTTAAACATATTACCATTAGTCCAGTTAGCTTTATCCCACCCAGCTGCCAGTGAAGAGCTGTTAAAATCGTTTATTAAAGTCCACTCTGAAAATTCCGGTGCCAATTCTGAAGAAGAATCTGAAGTATTCTTATATAAGATTTCTACTTGAGTAATAGTTGCACTATCTCCGTAAAATTTAATTCCATAGTTACAGAATTCAGAAATAATTGAAGGAGAGAAACTAATTACTATTGTTCCCGAATTTTTTCCTGAATTAAGTTTTACCATCTTATAAGTATCATCAACATCTTTTTCAAGATAACCGTCTCCTTTTGCAGAAGTCATAGTTCTATCTTGCCAGCCATTCTGACACATGATTTTTAAGCTTCCTTCCACAGTTGAAGTTGTAAATGTAAATTTCAATGCAAAAACTTTAGAATCAAATTCATCTTTAGAAATTAATTCACCGTTATCATTTCCCTTATTCCAGTCCAATTCACATGAACCAGCCCAAATAACAGCAGAATTGTGTTCATTTTCAGAGGGGTCTGTCCCCTCGTGTTCAGGACTATTTCCTTCAGAGGGGTCTGTCCCCTCGTTTTCAGGACTATTTCCTTCAGAGGGGTCTGTCCCCTCTGTTCCTTTATTATCTTCACTTTGAGAAGAATTCTGTTCATTTTTACCACTATCAGGAGTTGCAGCACCATTAATCTCACAACTAGCAAAAATAAATGTAACAGAAATTAAACTTATTAAAAAAAATAATTTACAACGTTTCATTTCATCTCCGAATTTGA
>JALEPQ010000073.1 GCA_022768685.1 Spirochaetia bacterium | reverse complement strand
TTGTGGCTGCTGCGAAGCGGCAGTTCAATAGTTTCTATACCACAAAAAGCGTGTAGCGCATTATTGCGCGGTTTTGAATCACGCAACCGTGACTGGGAGCCAAAAAATCGGATTTTTGTTTATAATGCGTTTGCCCTGAATTAAAACAGAACTTAGTTATTTTGATTAGGAATAAATTATTTTTATTGACAAAATACCGTAAAGAATGCAAAATATTCTAAAGATTTCTAATTGAAAAAAGTAAAAAAAATATTATAAGGAATTTAAAGATGGATGAAGATATCTTAACTATTGAAGAAGTAGCAAAATATTTACGCGTTTCAGACAGAACAGTTTATGATTGGGCACAGAAAGGTGAAATTCCTGCCGGGAAAATTGGAACTGTCTGGCGATTTAAAAAATCAGAAATTGAAAATTGGGTAAATGCAAGACTTTCATCTGATAAAATGCAGGATAAAGATTCTTCCATTCAGGTAAGAAATATTCTTTCTCCTGATAGAATTGTATTTATAAATCATAGTACAAAACATGACGCATTAGTTCAGCTTTCAGAAGTTTTGGCTACTGCACCACAGGTAAAAAATGGTTCTGAACTAACAGCAGAAATTTTAAAAAGAGAAGAATTAATGTCAACTGCAATTGGAAGAGGGATTGCTATTCCTCATGTGCGACTTTCTTCTGTAACAGATTTAGTTATGGCTGTAGGTGTTTGTAAAAAGCCTATTGAAGATTTCCAGACTATTGATGATCAGAAAGTTACATTATTGTTTATGATTGCGGCTGCATATAATCAGCATTCATATTATTTGAAAACTATTTCACACTTCAGTTCAAAATTAAAGAAAGATGATTTAAGAGATCAGATTTTGAACGCATCAAGTGAAGTTGAAGTTTTCAATCTTCTTTTGAAATCATAATTTAATTTTCAATATTAAGAAAAGCTGCCTTTAAAATCAGTTTTGAAGGCAGTTTTTTTTTAGTTTATTACAATTATAAGGAACGTTTAAATCAAACGCCGAAATGCCGTCGTTTGATTTAATTTAAAGTTTTTAGAAAAACTTTTTTATATACGTGTTCGCTCAGGCGAACGAATTGCACATCCTCGGTTGTTGAAACAACCTGCGGTGTTCAATTTTAAGGAACGTTTAAAATAGATGGCTAAAAATTTCGCCATCTATTTTAAGTCTCGAGTTTTTTTGCAAAAACTCTATTTATTTACGTGTTCGCTCAGGCGAACGAATTGCACATCCTCAGTTGTTGAAACAACTTGTGGTGTTCAATTTTAAGGAACTTTACTGCAAACCTGAAATGTAAAATCTTTTTAGGTTTGCAGTTATAAAAACGAAAAAGGAAAAAAAATTATAGGAGTAGCATTATGGAAAAACGCAAAAATCCAATAGCAAAATACTTTCCGATTTTTGTATTGCCGACTTTATTGGCATTCTGTTTGTTTTTTGTTGTGCCTTTTTTAATGGGTATTGGTTTATCTTTTACAAAATTTACAACTGTTACAAATGCTCATTGGGTTGGATTTAAGAATTACATTAGAGCTTTTACTTTTAATAATGATTTTGTGCATGCTCTGGGTTTTACTACTTTGTTTACATTTGTTTCGATTATTACAGTTAATGTTTTTGCATTTGCATTAGCATTATTATTAACTAAGGGAATAAGAGGAACTAATTTCTTCCGTTCAGTTTTCTTTATGCCAAACCTGATAGGTGGAATTGTTCTTGGTTATATATGGAATCTGTTGATTAATGGTGTACTTTCATATTTTGGTGTTGATATTACTTTCAGTGCAAAATATGGTTTCTGGGGACTTGTAATCCTTACAAACTGGCAGCTTATTGGTTACATGATGGTAATTTATATTGCAGGTCTTCAGAATATCCCTGAAGATTTACTTGAAGCTGCTTCAATTGATGGGGCTAGTCCTGCAACAATCTTATTCAAGATAAAAATACCAATGGTTATGCCATCTGTTACAATCTGTATGTTCCTGACTTTGTCAAATTCATTCAAGATGTTTGACCAGAATCTGGCTTTGACAGGTGGTGCTCCAGAACATTCTACAACAATGCTTGCACTTGATATTTACAATACGTTCTACGGTAGAACAGGCTGGCAGGGTGTTGGACAGGCTAAGGCTGTTGTGTTCTTTATCATTGTAGCGCTTATTGCCTTTATTCAGCTTAAAGCAACTAATAAAAAGGAGATTGAACAATAATGATTGAAGAAGGAAAGAAAGTTCGTCGTGTTGTAGATTTTACAATACTTATTTTGTTGACTGCATTGTTCATTTTTCCAATTTTATTGGTTTTGATGAACTCATTTAAGAACAGACTGTATATTTCTACACAGCCTTTTGCATGGCCAAAAGGACAGATGTTCGTTGGTTTTACAAACTATCTTACTGGGTTGACTACTGCAGGATTCTTTTTAGCTTTTTTAAGATCTGTATTTGTTACTGTTTTTTCTGTTTGTATTATTATTCTTTGTACATCCATGACTGCCTGGTTTATTGTACGTGTAAAAAATAAATTTACTAGTGCATTGTACTATGTTTTTGTTTTTAGTATGATTGTTCCGTTCCAGATGGTAATGTATACAATGACTTTTGTTGTAAACAGAATTCATTTTGATAATATTGCAGGTATTGTCCTTGTATATCTTGGATTTGGTGCCGGTCTGGCAGTCTTTATGTTTACTGGTTTTGTAAAAGGAATTCCTCTGGAAATTGAAGAAGCGGCTACAATTGACGGATGTAATCCATTGCAGACATTCTTTATTGTAGTATTCCCAATGTTAAAACCAACAGCTATTACTATTGCAATTCTTAATGCAATGTGGATCTGGAATGACTATCTTTTACCATATCTTATCTTAGGTACAGATAATAAAACTGTTCCTGTTGCTATTCAGATTGCAATGCAGGGGGCTTATGGTGCAACTGATTACGGCGGATTAATGGCTATGCTGGTTTTAGCAATTATTCCTATAATTATATTCTATTTAAGTTCACAAAAGTATATAATCAAAGGCGTAATTGCTGGTGCTGTAAAAGGATAGTGGTTTTAGAACGTTTAAAATAGATGGCTAAAAATTTCGCCATCTATTTTAAGTCTCGAGTTTTTTTTGCAAAAACTCTATTTATTTACGTGTTCGCTTGCGCGAACGTTTTGTAAATCCTCAGTTGTTGAAACAACTTGCGGTTTACAAAATTAAGGAACTTTTAATACAATACTTTTCTAAAAAGAAAAGTATTGTGAGTTCTGTGAATCAGATTTTTTAGATTTTATTCATATCAGCTTTTACACGAGAGTTGATATCATATAAATATTATTAGTAGGTTTTGTTTATGACAATTAAAGATATTGCTAGAGAAAGTGGATGCGCAATTGGAACTGTTTCTAGAGTTTTAAATAATCATCCTGATGTAAGTGAAGAAACTAGAAAGAAAGTTCTGGAAGTTGTAAACAAATATGATTTTGTATTAAATACTAATGCTAAACAGTTAAAACAGCAGGAACGAAATACAATTGTAATTATTGTAAAGGGTACTTCCAGTATTTTGTTAAATAGCCTTCTTGAAAAGATTCAGAAGAAGATTGAATCAATGCCTTATACAGCAAGTGTTGTTGTAATTGATGAACTTGATAATGAAGCAAAGGTTGCTAATCGCATTTACTATGAACAAAAACCAATTGGTATGATTTTCTTAGGTGGCAGCCCTGATTATTTTGAAGAAGATTATTTAAAGACTAAAATTCCAAGTGTAATTATTTCTACAGAAACTATGGGAGTTGATAATTCAAATCTTTCTAGTGTCAGTACAAACAATTTTGAAGCCTGTGAATATTCTGCCAGTTATTTAATAGAAAATGGTCATAAAAAGATTGGTGTAGTTGGTGGTGATTTCCAAAGTTCAGGACTTACACAGATTCGTTATGCAGGTTTTTTAAGTGCAATGGAAAAAGCAGGTATTTCTTTTGATAAAGAAAAGCAGTATGCATCCGCAAAGTATACTCTGGAAGGTGGAGCTGAAGCTACTAAAGAATTATTGAAAAAATTTCCTGATGTTACTGCTATTTTTACAATGGCTGATGTAATGGCTATGGGATGTATTCGTCAGCTTCAGGATATGGGTATTAAGGTTCCTGATCAGATTTCTGTTATTGGTTTTGATGGTTTAACCATTGTAGATTATTTTTGTCCTCGTATTACTACAATCAAACAGAAAGATGAAGAACTAGTTGATGTTGGTTTGAAGGTGCTAATTGATAGCATTGAAAATAAAGCTGAACCTGTGCATAAATTCATTCCTTTTGAGTTTGTTACTGGTGAAAGTGTAAAAAAATTATAGAAGAGTTGTTATATGAGTTACTTAGACAAACGTGCAAATGGTGTTTTGATGCATATTTCTTCTTTGCCAGGAAAATTTGGCATTGGTACTTTAGGAAAAAATGCATACAAATTTGTTGATTACTTAAAGAGTGCTAAACAGACATACTGGCAGATACTTCCAATCTGTCCTACAAGTTATGGAGATTCTCCATATCAGAGTTTTTCTACTTTTGCAGGAAATCCTTATTTTATCGATTTTGAAATACTGGAAAATGAAGGTTTTCTTTCAAAAGAAGATTATTCAGATGTAAACTGGGGTTCAACTGAATCCTATGTAGATTATGGTCTTCTTTATGTAGAAAGACATAAAATTTTTGCAAAAATACAGAAAAAATTTGAACAGAATGTTCCTTCTGATTTTAATGATTTCTGCTGTAAAAATGCATTCTGGCTTGAAGATTATTCTCTTTTTATGGCAATAAAAGATGCCCATGGCGGAATTTCCTTTAGTGAATGGGAATCTGATATTAAACTAAGAGAACCTGCTGCAATGAAAAAATGGGCTAAAAAAGAGTCTGGTCGTATTCAATATTATAAGATCCTTCAGTATTTGTTCTATAAGCAGTGGTTTAATCTTAAAAATTATGCAAATCAAAATGGAATAAAAATTATTGGAGATATTCCAATTTATGTTGCAGCAGATAGTTCTGATGTCTGGTCATCACCAAAAAACTTTGCTTTAGATGATAAAATGCAGCCTATAGAAGTTGCAGGTTGTCCTCCAGATGCATTCTCTGCTGACGGACAGCTTTGGGGAAATCCTGTATATAATTGGGATTATATGAAGGAACAGAATTACGACTGGTGGAAAAAACGTATTTCTGAAAGCCTTAAAATTTACGATGTAATTAGAATTGATCATTTCCGTGGTTTTGAAGCATATTATTGTATTCCTTTTGGTTCAGTAAATGCAAAAGAAGGTCAGTGGAGACCAGGTCCTGGAAATGATTTATTTAAATCTATCAAGAATGAATTTGGAGATTTGAATATTATTGCAGAAGACTTAGGATTTTTGACAGAGGGTGTTCATCAGCTTTTAAGAGATGTTGGCTTTCCTGGTATGAAAATACTTCAGTTTGCATTTGATTCCAGAGAGCAGAGTGATTATTTGCCTTACAAGTATACTCCAAATTCAGTTGTTTATACAGGAACTCATGATAACGATACAATTCTTGGATGGTGTAAGACTGCAAATCCAGATGATGTAGCTTTTGCAAAAAAATTCCTTAGAACTGATACTGATGACGGTTTAAGAAAGGAAATGATGATAGCTGCCATGGCATCTATTTCTAATACCAGCATAATCTGTATTCAGGATTTAATTGGTGTTGGCTCAGAAGCCAGAACAAATATTCCTTCTACAGTAGGTAATAACTGGAAATGGCGTGCCACAGAAGATCAGTTGAAACCTGAAATCTTTGATTTCTTAAAATATTATACAGAACTTTATGGCAGAGTTTAACAAAAAAAGGCTTTAAGAGAGAATTAAAGTAAAATATAGGGGTAAAATAAAGGCTGTCTCTTAAACTGGAGACAGCCTTTTGTTTGTTTAACTATTAGTATCCAAATCCTGAACAGAATTCTAATTCAATTGAACTAACAGCATTTGTTCTTGTAAATAAATCTTTTGTTTCATTTTCTGTAAGAGAGTTACCCTTACGTTTAATGCCTGAAATTGTAATATAAGTTTCTTTTTCGTTAGTGAACTTATATGTAACAGGAATTCCACACCAGGTAAATGATAAGGTTCCGTCAGCCTTAATTTCATTTTTACGTAAAATGATAGGATTAAATCTGACTTTTCCTTCTTCAACAAAGATTCCTAATTCACCCCAGCGTGTTAGAACTTCTTCCTTTACCTGACCTGTCATACCTGGCTGTTTAGCGCCTTTGTGGAAAGGTGTATGGGAATAAGGATCTGCAGGGAAAGCTCCATAAAGTTCTGGTGATTTATTATAACCAAGTCCACTTCTTACTTCATAGTAAAGTGAAGTAAGCTCACAAGTAAGTTTTACATCATGTTCATCATAAGCCTTGAATACATTTTCCTGTACTGCAAGCAAAAGTTTTGAAACCATGTGCCAGTAAATACTTCCTAAACCTTCGTAAGCATAGAAAGTTCCTGAACGACCTGTGAATGACTGATGATTAAATGTTTTTTCATAAAGTTCTAATAATTGTTTTTCTTCTTTTTCCTGTGGACGGTTTTCTGGTGCCTGTTTTGAAATAAAATCTTTCATTACAAGAGCATTTCTGAAATCAGGATTAAAGTGATAAACATTATTACAGTCTTTCTGAAGATAAAGTTTACCTGTTTTTGCAACAAAGTTTTCAAGTCCTGAAATATCAGTTACACAGTTTTTGTCCTGGAATGTTGAAAGAACTTTATTTGGATAAAGCATAAACGAATTCTGGTAAGGTTCGTAAATCTTAGATTTCTGTAATGCTACTACAAGATTTTTAGCTTCTGAAGGAGTTAAAAGTCCTGAAGAAAGAACTGCAACCTGACCTTCAAGCATTTCCTGTAAGTATTCAATTTCCATTTTGTCATCACTGATTTTTAAAGTGTTGTATGAATGGAACAGACCGTCTTCACGTTTATTCAAGTTGATAGAATATTCAACATGTTTATTGATTAAAAGAAGCAGTGTAATAACATCTTTTACACTAACAGTTTCTTCACCATCATTATAACCGTTCTTGTAAATTGCATTTCTTTCTGCTTCAAATGCAAGTCCAGCCTTATCTGTGAATGTTTTTCTGAGCTTGTCTGAAGATGTTACATCTTTAGGTTCATTTGATTCATAGAGAGAAAGCAGATCTTTTAATAATTTAGCTTCTACTTTTGGAAGAATGAATTCTTTTTCTGGTGTTTTTTCAAAAATATTAAGTAAAGTTTTAATATATCTGTTAAGGTAACAGAGTGTAACAACAGAAAGTCCATATCCTGCCAAAGCATTGTTAGCATCGTTCCATTCCGGACGCTGAGTATTCAACCAGATACCACCTCCAGGAACAAGATTAGATGCCTTTGTAAGAACAATCTGAAGCATTTTAGCTGCAAGTGTTACTAAGTAAGGATTATTTGTTGAATCCTGAATAAGTTTTACATCAGAACCTTTTGTTTTTGTGTCAGCCATTAACTGACTGCTTAATTCTTTATCAAAAATGATTGTATTTCTTGGGTTTTCAAGAATTTTTGCATAAGAAGTAATTCTGTAAGGAACATTGGCAGAAGTATAAATCTTTTCATTTAGTGAAGATAAAAGTTCTGCAGAATTGGTTTTTTCATAGAATTCAAGCAGTTTGTCAAAGTATATAACCTGATGATCTCCCCAGTAACCTATAAATGCCCATGGGTTATTTGGTTCTGGAATTTCCCAGTCGATTCCTGCTCTGTTTACTTTATATGGGTTAAATCCGTCTGCTGTCATAGCATTTAAGAATTTTGCACTCATATTTTTAATATATTCAGGGTAAGAGAATGCCAATGCTTCCCAGTTCTGGAAAATATCCCGCCAGTTTCCTTCATAATTTAAGATAGGATTACCTTCATCTGTTTTGATTTTGATAGAGAAGATATTCCATGGACGGCTAGGGTCACCATGACGACGAGAGAATGTTAATGGAATGTATTCAAGGAAAATTCTTGTGAACTGAGGATCAGCTTTCTTTTCAACAAAAGCTTTCAATTCTGAATATGCAATAATATCGCTTGAAAGTTCTTTTACATAGGATTCAATTTTTTTAGCTTCAGCTACGTTTCTCTGATTTGCAAAGGCAATGAAGTCTGAAAGCATAATTTTACCGTTGTTTAAAATGAGACCACCACGCATGATGTTGAACATTACATTTTCACGGTGATGTAAACATGTAATTTCATCTGCTGTATCCTGAATACCATCGGCAGCACTTAAAAAGTTTGTCATCTGCTGGTCACAAAGTTCAACATCTTCTTCAAGAAGTTTTGTTGCTGCTTTTCTGTCTGCAATCTGAGCGTTCAATGATGCAATCTGAGCGGAAGTTAATGAAGTATCAAAAATCTGATACCAGTTGTTTTTTTCAGCTGGTTTTATAGAAAGAGTTTTACAGATAAAAGCAACAGAACGTTCACCTTTACATACATTTTCAGTTTTAATATCTTTTGCTTCAGGAAGTTTAGAATCACATAAATCAACAAACTGAGAAGCAGCGTCTGTAGCAAGGATAATTTTGTCTTCTGTGTTAAACCAGCATACATTTGCATAAAGGCTTTCACTAGGTTCAGCTCTATCAGTTAAAACTGAAGAAAGGGAGAACTGAGCAAGATTATATCTTTCATCAAGATCTGTCTTTTTGTAAGCATCCAGCAAAATACTGTTCTGGTTTTGTAAATCTGATGTTATACAAGAAGGAAGAATATTCTGACATCCATCAAGAACAGAAACTTTTACTTCTTTGTCACCAAGATTTTCAATGGCAGATTTTCTTACAACACCAAATTTTTCTGAAGATGTCCATCCTGTAATAAACTTAAGATTTAATTTTGTATTGATTTCTTCAAATAAAACTTCATTTCCGTTTTCAGATTTGTATATGTTTCTGATTAAATATTTATCAGCCTCTTTCTGTACAGATGGCACAGATGTCATTGCTGTAAATGGTTCCCATACACAGATTTCATTATTCTGTTCTACAGCAATACATGTATAGTTTCCTGTATAAGATGCTGCATCAGAAACTTTATCAGCTGTGTAATATGGAAAAACTGCATGATTACTGTCAATTCTTCCTGCTGTAATTCCGCCTTTTGACCAGCAGAAGTTCCATATATCAGTAGAACTTGTAATTGTCATGAAAAAGTTTTCCATGTGATCATAGTTTTCTATTTTGTAATATTTTTTTCCGTCAATCTGGCAGAAAATACCTTTTACTTCTTTTTTCATATTTAGTCTCCTTATTAGACTTTAATTTACGGCAGTTACAAAACTGCTGGTGGGATTTCTTTTTCTATATCAAACATAAAGTAGATATATTATGCTGTCAATTTTAAATATAGTGATAACCGAAAAAAAGACACCTTTCTGAAAATCTTGATTCTATGATTCTAAGGGGAGTGATTTTATACTTCAAACTGTGGGAAAAAAAAGACCAGGGAGTGTAAGATAAAAGCTGCTAAAATAGCTCAGCTTTTATCTACTTCAAAGTTTGCGTTGCAAACTTATTCTTGAACTGCTGTTCCTCATTACATTACGGAACAGCGTAAAAAGTCAATCGATTGTTGAAACAATCTTCTTGACTTTTTATGGGAGATAATTATGAAAAATAAAAACTCAACTGTATTAACAACAGAACTTAGAAAAAAGTCATTCTGGCAGAGACTTAAGGATGAACGTTATCTGCAGGTTATGGCAATTCTTGGTGTAATCTGGATGTTAGTTTTTAACTATGCACCAATGTACGGTATTCTTGTTGCATTTAAGAAAAACTATAGAATTACAACTCCTTTATTTAGCTGGGAGTTTCTGACTTCAGAATGGGCAGCTAATGGGGGATTCAAACATTTTATCAATTTCTTTAAGGATCCAGAATTTGCAAATATTATGTTGAATACTCTTGGTATCAGTATTATCAAGCTTTGTATCAACTTTCCTTTACCAATTGTTTTTGCACTTTTGCTGAATGAAATTAAAAATCCTAGATTTAAGAGAACAATTCAGACTATTACATACATGCCACACTTCCTTTCATGGGTAGTTCTTGGTGGTATTCTTACAACCTGGCTTGGTGATTCAGGTTTAATTAATGAAATCTTAATTAAGTTTGGAATCATTCATGAAGGTATTACATTCCTGGCTTTCCCAAAATATTTCTGGGGTATTGTAGTTGGATCTGATTTATGGAAGGAACTTGGTTGGTCTGCAATTATTTACATTGCTGCAATTTCAAGTATTGATCAGGAAATGTATGAGGCTGCCAGAGTTGATGGTGCTAGCCGTTGGAATCAGATTTTTACAATTACATTACCTTCTATTGCACCTACAATTACTGTAATGTTTATTCTTGCTGTTGGTGGTTTGATGGGTTCAAACTTCGATCAGATTTTCGTTCTTTACAATCCTTTGAATGCTGAACGTTCAACTGTAATTGATATTTATACATTCAATACAGCTATGAGAAGTATGAGATTCTCATTCGCTTCTGCAATTGGTTTGTTTAAGTCTGTAGTTTCTTTTATCCTGTTGTTTATTGCTAACCAGGTAACAAAGAAATTAAATGATACATCATTGTTCTAATAGAAGAGTTCAGGAGGTACAAAAATGTCAAAGGTTAATAATAAATTAAACGAAAATGGTATTGGATATATAATCCTGTGTGTTTTCATGGTTTTACTATGTTTTATTGCACTTTATCCAGTTTGGTATACATTAATCATTTCATTAAATGATTCAGCTGATGCAATGCGTGGTGGAATCTACTGGTTCCCAAGAAAATTCAGCCTTGAAAGCTACAAACAGGTTTTCCAGGATAAGACAATCATGAACGCTTTTGTGGTGTCTATTGCTAAAACTGTAATTGGTACAGTAACTTCTGTTTTCTTTACAGCTATGGTAGGTTATGCCTTTTCTAAAACTCACCTTATGGGACATAAGTTCTATATGATAATGGGTACAATCACAATGTTCTTTAATGGTGGTCTTATTCCTACATTTATCGTAATTAAAAACTTAGGATTGTTTGATAACTTCTTAGTTTATATTATTCCTAGCTTGTTTAATTTCTATAACATGATAATCTTTACTACATACTATAAAGGTCTTCCTGCAGGACTTGAAGAATCTGCTAAGCTTGACGGTGCAAATGATTTCAAGATTTTTATCAGAATCATTCTTCCACTTTCGGCTCCTGTAGTTGCTACAATTGCCTTGTTCAATGGTGTAGGACACTGGAATGACTACTTTAGTGGTGTAATTTACATTAATAACTCTATTTTACAGCCAATTCAGACATATCTGTATAGAGTTGTTGCTTCTGCTTCTTCTTCAAAAGCAGTTGTTTCAATGCCAATTGGTGT
Source organism: Spirochaetia bacterium (assembly GCA_022768685.1). Taxonomy (GTDB): domain Bacteria; phylum Spirochaetota; class Spirochaetia; order Treponematales; family Treponemataceae; genus Treponema_D. The sequence continues at coordinate 2,032 of JALEPQ010000073.1, read as the reverse complement.
TACAGCACAGCAGGTAAGTTCTACTTCGTTAAGACTTGCTACAATGGTTGTAACTACAGTTCCAATCCTTGTTGTATATCCATTCCTTCAGAAATACTTTGAAAAAGGTTTCATGGTTGGATCAATCAAGGGTTAATAATATAGCTTTCAAAAAAAAATAATCATATTGTCTTGAACTATAGGAGGAAAAAGTATGATTAAAGGAAAAAAATTGATTGCATTAGGCTTGATGGTTGCAATGGCAAGTACATCAGTTTTTGCAGCAAAAAAGAAGGGTGGAAAAAGTTCTGTTAAAAAAGGAACTGATTCTGTAGCTGGTTGGACTTTAAATAAAGACAAGAAAATTAAATTTGACTGGTACATCAACTTCAGTTGGTTTGCACGTCACTGGGGTGATTCAGAAGTTTCTAAATACATCACAGAAAAAACAGGTGTAGATATCAACTTCATCGTTCCTGCTGGTAACGAAGCTGAAAAATTGAACTCAATGATTGCTGGTGATGCTCTTCCTGACTTAATCACAATTGGCTGGTGGGAAGGACAGGTTCCAATGATGATTGATTCTGGTCTTGTTGAACCTCTTGATAAACTTGCTAAAGATTACGATCCATATTTCTTCAAAGTAGTAGATGGAGATAAAATGGGTTGGTACACACAGGAAGATGGTCATGTTTATGGATATCCTAACGCATCTTTCACACCACAGGCTTACAAAGACTATGCTGGTAAACTTACTTCAAACGAAACTTTCCTTGTTCGTAAAGATATGTACGAAGCTTTAGGAAAACCTGATATGACAACTCCAGAAGGATTTATCAGTGCACTTGAAGCTGCTAAAAAGAAGTTCCCTACAGTTGGTGGACAGGCTTTAATCCCATTCGGAACAAATGAATTTGGTGATATTGGATGTTCTTCACTTGAAGACTACTTAATGCACTTCCTTGCAATTTCTCCAGAAAAGAATGGTAAATTCGTAAATGCAGATTTAGGACTTACAGAAGATCCAGAATATGTACGCTGGTTAAAAACTTTCCGTACAGCTCATGAAAAAGGTCTTATTTCTACAGATATGTTCGTAGACAAACGTTCACAGATTGAAGAAAAAGCTGCTCAGGGGCGTTACTTTGCTATGCTTTACCAGAACTGGGATATGCAGGCTGCACAGAATGCTCTTTATGAAAGAGATCCAAACTCTATCTATATTGCTGTTCCTGGTCCAAAGAACTCTAAAGGTGATGATCATACTTTAGCTGGTGGTTCAATTGCTGGTTGGACAGTAACTTTGATTTCTAAGAACTGTAAAGATAAAGGTCGTGCAATTCAGTTCCTTACTTACTTAATTTCAGAAGAAGGACAGATGGATACAAACTTTGGTATTCCTGGAAAGCACTACACAATGGAAAATGGTGTACCAACATTAACTCCAGCTGTAAAAGCTCTTGATACAGCTGACAAAAACAAACAGGAAACAGAAATTGGTGTTCAGTACACATACTGGATGCTTATGGATACTGCATGGCAGGCTCAGTTCGGTCTTGAATATTCACCAGCTCTTGGACAGCCACAGCTTTGGACACGTCCTTATGTAAAATCATTTGCTGCTTACGATGGTCTTACATTACCAGTTGGATCTGATGAAGCTTTAGCTTGTGAAGATATTCAGAGACAGTGGGGTAAAGTTCTTCCACAGTTAATTCGTGCTCCTTCAGAAGCTGAATTTGATAGAATTTTGAAAGAATTCAATGCATACAAAAAAGCACATGGTGTTGATATGGTAATTGAAGCTCAGACAAAACTTATGAATATCAACAAGAAAAAACTTGGTATGTAATTATCTGATAGATAGAATTATCTAAGAAAAGAAAGAGCTGTTCTTAAAATACAGCTCTTTCTTTTTGGGAAAAAAATTTGCGGTTAAGGAACATAGAAGAAATGCAGGGCAAACGCATTATAAACGCTTTTCCGTAATGTTGGCGCGAAGGAGCGGGGCGTGGTTCAAAAACACTCTTTTTGTGGCTGCTGCGAAGCGGCA
>JALEPQ010000191.1 GCA_022768685.1 Spirochaetia bacterium | reverse complement strand
GTGGCTGCTGCGAAGCGGCAGTTCAATAGTTTCTATACCACAAAAAGCGTGTAGCGCATTATTGCGCGGTTTTGAATCACGCAACCGTGACTGGGAGCCAAAAAATCGGATTTTTGTTTATAATGCGTTTGCCCTGTTTATTCTTTAGATCTTCGTGCCAGAAATACTATTGAAGATAATATAAACACTACAATATAAAATCCTGAGGCAAAAAGACATGCTGTTAATAAATTTTTTGTACTTCCAATAAATACATAATTCATCAGATTAAATACATACATTAAAACTTTATAAACAGCACTTGCCAATATGAAAAACAAGGGAAACCATATTACCCAGGTCATCTTAAAATATTGATTTGCATTTACTTTATTATTCCATCCTAATGTAGCTGTGAGAATAAAAATAATAAGGAGCCAGATAGGATAGAAAATTCTATTTAAAAATACCTGCCCATATAATTGTTCTGAATAACCATAAGTAGAAGCCTTTGAAATCAGTTTTTTCAATGTTATAACAGGAATTTCCTGAGGATTATTTATTGAGTTTTCCAGCATCAAGAAATCATCATAACTAAAAGGTAAAAGTAAAAATTCTGGAGAGTTTTCAATTTTTCCGTCAGCATATTCATAGACAGGTTTTATGGATAATGATGGATTATCCCTTCCTACAGAACACAACATTAAATACGGAATATTCTTTGTTGAATCATTAATTCCCATAAGCATTTTTGTTGTAGAATTTAAGGATTTTACATCCACAGGCAGCATTTTTGCGTAAGGAACTGTCATAGTTCTGTAAAGTTTACCATTGGGACCTATAGTTTTAACTGTTACATCCCTTAAATATTGAATTGCCTTACCTGTATTTCCTGCAACAGTTGCACCCTTAAAATAAATAATATCTTTAGAACCATCTGCATAGTCATAAGAAAAATAAATATCATTGTAAGCTTCAAAACTTTCCATTTCAAAAGTTTCATCTATAAAGAAGAATTTTTCCCGAACCCGATTTTCTGCAATAGTCAAGTAAAAAATAACATCAGGATCTTTTGACAATTCAAGAGAAGTTTCATAAAGTTCCTTAAAAATATAATAAGCCTTTAAATCATCCTTTTTTACAAGGGCAAGATATCCCTCATACTTTTTATCAAAATTTTTCTGATATTCATTTTTACCAGGAAGATGATTTTCTGTAAGATTATTCCAGGCAGCGGTAGACAGCTGTTTTAATTTATCTCCATTAGGATCTTTTGATGTTAGCAGACTTAATCCCAATTCAGCATAATAATGGGCATTTACCCATTCTTCATTTTCATAATACTGTTGTGCCAGCTGATAACATTCATAAGTTTTTAAAAGCTTAGTTTTATCTATTTCAGCTTTAGTTGTATTATTCAGGCTTTCATTTGCATTCTGATAAAGTTTAAAATGAAAGTTTGAATTATTCATTCTATTTAATTCAACATCAGATTTATCTAAAAGAACAGACGCTTCCTTAGAATTTGGATCAAGTTTAAGGGCTACATCAGCATAACGCATAGCTCTGTCATAATAACCATTTTCAAAAAGTTGATTTCCGACTTTTATATACTCATTCACAATTTTTGGCTGATTTGCAACAGCATTTTTTTTTCTAACTATAAGGAAATTTAATACTTCAATGTTTAATGTAAGCAAGGCAGTACAAATCAATGCAGAAATCATAACCTGTTTAAATCGGTTCAACATAGCTGCTGAAAATCGGTCTGTACTTCCTTCAGGATTTTTTCCAAAATGAACCATACAACTTACCACATAGCCAGTCAGCATTAATCCAGGCATATATGTAAGAAAATATTCTACTCCCTGTAAAAATTTATATAGTGCAGAGGCTTTTTGTGTAACTTCAACCTTCAATGGAATTGCAAAACCACATACCAGACAGATTATAAAACCTAACGCAATAAAAATTGATGAAATACCTAAAATCTTTTTCATAAAATCACCTACGCTTTTTTAGCCTTTCTGATAATAAATTTCACAATTCCAATTACGGTAAAAACAAGAGCTATCAGAATATTTAATACTACTAAAACAGGCTGATCAACATAATCAATCATCCAGGTTAAAAAATTAAGTCTCATTATTTTAAAAATCAGTACTCCATAGTAACCACGATAGACATACGTATTTACTGTCAAAATTAAAACTGTACATAAAATATCAAAACAGGCATTTGTTGCGCGCCACTTTAAAAAATTAGACATTCCATATAACGAACATAAGGCTAATGCTATAGAAAGGAATCCCAGAAAGAAACTAATTCCCTTATTGTAAGCCTGTTTTCCTTGAGTAATAAGAGTATCTAAATTCACAAAAAGCGATATTCCCTTCTGGTGAAAGTTTTCCTTTATCTGAATTTCCTTAAAAGGAGCTGCAGATTTCATAATTCTTTTTTCATAAAAGTGTTTTTTATCTGTAAGACTTACCTTTCCACCTTCTGATTTATCAATAAAAATAACATTTTCACTTTCAGTATCATTATCAAGAAAATAAACAACATCATCATTATAGTTTCTAAAATAACCTGGAGATAATTCAGAAATTTCCTTTACTGATGTTTTGTTTTTTGACAAATAAAATTCTTCAAGCTTGATTGTACCTGGAAATAAAATCAACCAGTTGATCAAACATATTAAAATATAAAATAAGGTTTGAGGAACGCCTCCAATATGTCTTATTCGATAATAAGCAATAAAAGGACAAATTATAAAAATAAGAAAATATAAAACATAAAAAAAAGCATCTGTTATTGTCTGCTGACTAAGAAATTTTAGTTCATATCCATACACATAATTTGAAACACTTATAAACAAAGAATAAAAAAATGTTCCAATAATAAGGGATACAATTAAAGCTGCTAAATATACTAATAAAATTTTTAATGCCTTTTTCATACTTCATTATCGACTTATTTTTAAATAAAATTAATCTTTTCACATAGGATGACGAAACTATAAGTAGAAAAAAAGCTTACTATAAGAAAACTAAATAATTCAGGGCAAACGCATTATAAATGCTTTTCCGTAATGTTGGCGCGAAGGAGCGGGGCGTGGTTCAAAAACACTCTTTTTGTGGCTGCTGCGAAGCGGCAGTTCAATAGTTTCTATACCACAAAAAGCGTGTAGCGCATTAT
>JALEPQ010000185.1 GCA_022768685.1 Spirochaetia bacterium | reverse complement strand
CGAGGGGAAGGCTTTCCCCTCCTGTAAGAACTCAATATTAAGTTCTATAATCTCCATTTATTTTTACAAGCCGAAAATTGGAAATCCGTAAAAAATCAAGCCGAAAGGGTTGATTTAGGATTTTCCAACAAAGCGGCTCGCAGAAGCTACTGGTTGCTTCTGCCTTTTATAGCAAAGATTAATGGAGATTAAGTTCTATAATCTCCATTAATCTTTACATAGTCGTAAGTTAGGTCGCAGCCCCATGCTGTTCCGCTGCAGGTTCCATCCTGACAGTGAACAAGGATTTCTACAGCTTCTTCGCTCATAATCTGTTTTGCTTTTTCTTCATCAAAATCAAGAGGAACACCGTCTTTGTAAACCTGAACAGAATTTTCTCCATGTACTTCAAAATCATCATAGTTTTCAAAATATCGTTTTGCATTAGATTTACTTGTAAACCAGATGTTTGTTTTTTCTGGATCAAATTCAATTCCTGAGTATCCCATTGCGCATAAGAAACGTCCGAAATTTGCATCAGCACCAAACATGGCAGCTTTTACTAATGAAGAGCAGATTATTTCTTTTGCAAGTCCACGGGCAGCTTCTGGTGATTTTGCACCGTGTACGTTGCATTCAACAAGACGAGTTGCACCTTCGCCATCTGCAGCTATTTTCATAGCCATTACTTTGTTTATTTTATTTAATGCTTCAAGGAAAATATCGTATTCTGGACCTTCAGAAGTAATTTCCTTGTTTCCTGCCATTCCGTTTGCCATGATTGTAAGAGTATCGTTAGTAGATGTGTCTCCATCAACAGAAACGCAATTGTAAGTTTCAAGAATTGATGAGTGTAAGGCTTTATCAAGCATTGCAGAACTGATTGCTACGTCTGTTGTTACAAAACTAAGCATTGTTCCCATGTTGATGTGAATCATACCGGAACCTTTACACATTGTTCCCATGTGACAGATTTTTCCGTCAATTGTGAATTCTACTGCACACTCTTTGTAGTGAGTATCTGTTGTCATGATTGCTACACGAGCTTCTTCATGGCCCTGTTTAGAAAGACCATTTTTTAAATTGATGATATTATCTTCAACTTTTGTAACATCAAATTGGGCTCCAATTACACCTGTTGAGTAAACAATTACATCTTCAGTTTTAATTCCAAGAGCATTTGCTGCAGCTGCTGCCATTCTTAGTGCATTTTCTGCTCCCTGGGCACCTGTACAAGTATTTGCATTTCCACTGATTTCTATTGCAGCCTGAGCTTTTCCGTCAGCAAGATATTTTTTTGCAAGTTTGACACTTTCTGACTGAACGCGATTTTTTGTAAAAACTCCTGCAGCGTTACACAGTTTTTCAGAGTAGATTAATGCTGTATCGTTGATTTTTCTGCTGGCTTTAATACCAACTCTCATTCCGTTTGCTGTAAATCCTTGAGGTGCGCAAACTCCACCTTCAATAAATTTGATGTCACTCATTTTATGCCCTCTTATGTATAAAAATGAATATTTATGCATTATGACTGTATATTTATACGGCATTGTAGCAGAAAGATAAACTATTCGCAATAAGCAGCGCGATAAGGTCGTTTAAAGTGTCAATGAACATTGCGCTGCTTTCAAGTTTTTTTGCAAAAACTTGTTAGTGGCACTTTAAGCAGCGCGATAAGGTCGTTTAAAGTGTCAATGAACATTGCGCTGCTTTCAAGTTTTTGTACCAAAAACTTGTTGAAGGCATTTTAAGCAGCGCTGTAAGGTCGTTTAAAATGCCAATGAACATTGCGCTGCTTTCAAGTTTTTTTGCAAAAACTTGGTAGTGGCATTTACGAGGGGTGTCCCCATTGTTCTTTGGTAAGAGGATTGAAAAAGGGGGACAGACCTCTTTTGAGGTATGAGGAGTGAAAAAGGGGGGGACAGACCTCTTTGAGGTATAAGGATTGAAAAAGAGGGGACAGACCTCTTTGAGGTATAAGGATTGAAAAAGAGGGGACAGACCTCTTTGAGGTATAAGGATTGAAAAAGAGGGGACAGACCTCTTATGAGGTATGAAGATTGAAAAAAAGGGGGACAGACCTCTTTGAGGTTTAAGGATTGAAAAAAGGGGACAGACCTCTTAGAATTAATAAGTGAAAAAGAAGATTAATAATTTTTTATTTTTAGGAAAAAAAGATGCAAAATATTGAGGTAAATGAAAATAATCTGGAAGTTGAAATTCAGATTACAGATAGTAAAGAAGTCAGACTTTTAAGATTTAATCCATCTGGAAAAAAACGTTTTTATGATGATTCAAAGATTCCTCAGTGGGGAAAAAATGAAGATTATTTTAAGCTGGTTGAAATTCAGCTTGCCGGAATGAATCATTGTGCTCATCATGGTGCAACTTACAAAGCTACTGGATTAGGAGCTGCATTACGTTATGTAAGTCATTCTGACAGTAGAAATCAGTTTGGACGGAAAATTGAAATTACTCAGGAATATAATCAGATATTTGTAAAAAGTCATCTTCAGTTTTTTGATGGTATTGCTGCTGTTCGTTCATGGACAGAAATTGAAAATAAAGGAAGTGAAGAAATTGTTTTGGAATATATTTCTTCTTTTTGTTTAACAGGTCTGGAATCTGGAGATCTTACAAAACGAGGTGAAAATACTACTGTTTATCTTCCTCACAATACCTGGTTTGGTGAAGCTCAATGGAAGAGTTATTCATTGAATGATTTAGGTTATGATCCTGTAAATCATATGTCAGTAAAAAAAGTAGGGCTTTCGGAAACCGGAACCTGGGCCACTTGTGATTATCTTCCAATGGGAATTTATACAAATCATGATTCAGATACAACTTTTGCATGGCAGATAGAAACTTCTGGATCATGGAATTGGGAAATAAGCGATAAAATGTTCCATATGTACGTGCAGCTTTCAGGACCTTCTTTGGAACATAATGGATTTTCAAAAATACTGAAAACTGGAGATTCCTTTGAGTCTGTCCCTTGTGGATTTGTCTGCGTTGAAGGAAACTTTGAAAAATCACTTCAGGAAATTACAAAATACAGACGTGCAATCCGAAGACAAAATAAAGACAATGAGTTTCCTGCAGCAATCTTTAATGATTATATGAACTGCCTTATGGGAGATCCTTCAACAGAAAAAGAAATTCCTTTGATTGACGCTGCGGCAGAAGCGGGCTGTAAATATTATTGTATAGACTGTGGCTGGTATGATGATGGTCCCTGGTGGGATGGTGTAGGTGAATGGCTTCCTGCAAAAAAAAGATTTCCAAATGGAATAAAGGAAGTTCTTGATTATATCAGAAGTAAAAATATGATTCCGGGGCTTTGGCTGGAGCTGGAAGTAATGGGAATAAAATGCCCAATGGCAGATAAAGTCAGTAAGGACTGGTTTTTCCAGCGCAATGGAAAAGTCCTGATTGATGAAAACCGCTATCAGCTTGATTACAGAAATCCAGAAGTTCGTGCTCATGCTACTGAAGTTGTACGTCGGCTTGTAGAAGATTACGGTGTAGGCTATATAAAAATGGATTACAATCTTGATCTGGGAGTGGGGACAGACCTCTATGCTGATTCTGCGGCTGATGGAATGCTGGGTCACAAAAGAGCTTATCTTGTCTGGCTGGATGAAATCCTTGCAAAGTATCCTGATCTTGTTTTTGAAAACTGTTCCAGCGGTGGAATGAGAATGGAATATTCCATGTTGTCTAGATGTAGTATTCAGTCGGTTACTGATCAGGAAAATTATCTGAAAATGGCGGCTATTGCATGCAACTGTGCCAGTGCTGTAACTCCGGAACAGGCGGCAATCTGGTCTTATCCATTACGTAATGGTGATGAAGAAGAAACTGCCTTCAATATGGTAAATGCACTTTTATTTAGAATTCATCAAAGCGGACATCTTGGAGAATTGTCTAAAGAACGGATAAGTTTGGTTCAGGAAGGAATAAAAGTCTTTAATCAAATTTGCAACGATACAAAAAATGGACTTCCTGTATGGCCTCTTGGTTTTGCTGACTGGCGTAAAAATATCTTATGTACTGGAATATCTTGTGGAAACAAAATTTACCTGGCAGTCTGGTGTACAGACTTTGATCAAGAAGTTTGTATTCCGTTATCAAAATACGGAAAATTTAAACAATGTAAAGTTATTTATCCAGAAAAATTAAAGACAATCTATTCTTTTAATCCAGAACCTGGCTTTTTAAGGGTATATTTAAAAGGAAAAACTGCACGATTGTTTGAATTGAATTAGGAATTTAACCTGTCTTAGCCATGTTATTGCTGGTAATGACAGGTTTACAATTATGAATTATGAATTGCACAGCCCTGTTGTTTCATCAATTCCCATTGAAATATTCATACACTGAACGGCAGCTCCAGAAGCTCCTTTTCCAAGATTATCAAATCTTGTTGTAATCATGATTCTGTCATCGTTTCCGTATACAAAGATTTCCATGTTGTTTGTTCCAGCTAAAGTGTTTGCTGGAATAAATTGCTCTGGTAAAGTTCCTTCTCCCATGAATCCGGCTACTTTTACAAAGTATGTACCTTCATAATGTTTAGAGAACATTTCCCAAACATCGCGGGCAGTTACTTTTTTTGAAAGAAGACGAGTGTGTAATCCCACTGTAACAGTCATTCCCTGAAAATAATCACATACGTATGGGTTAAAAATTGGTTCAAAATCCAGCCCGGAAATAATTTTCATTTCAGGAAGATGTTTGTGTGCCTGTGTTAAGGCATATAATCGAGGAGAATCTAAACCTGAATCACGATCAGGGGCTTCATACTGTGCAATAGCTTTTTTTCCAGCACCAGAATAACCTGATACGGCATGAACATTAACAGGATAATCTTTTGGCATAATACCAGATTTTACTAGAGGATACAGAATGGCAATTGTTCCTGATGCATAACAACCTGGAGTTGCAATTCTCTTTGAAGTTTCAATTTTTTTTCGGAAATCAGAATCCAGTTCAGGAAAACCATAAGCCCAGTCAGGATTCACTCGGTGAGCAGTAGAAGCATCAATAATTACAGTGTCAGGATTTGTACAAAGGGCTGCAGATTCAATGGCTGCCGCATCTGGAAGACATAAAAAAGTATAATCGGATGAGTTAATCATCTTTGCTTTTTCAACAGGATCCTTACGTTTATCTTCGTCAATTGTAAGAATTTCAATATCATCACGATTTGCAAAACGTTCAAAAATTTTAAGGCCAGTTGTGCCTTCTTTTCCATCAATAAAAACTTTGTATTTTTTCATAGTAAAAGGAATTTATCATTTTTGGGATTTTTAGTCACGCAAAAAAAAGGGGTCTGTCCCCACTGTAATGAGTCAATCCTCTTAAGGGGGCTGTCCCCACTGTAATGAGGGTAATCCTTTTAAGGGGTCTGTCCCTCTTTGAGTTAAAAATGCATTTTTATAATGAATATGCAGTTAACTCAAAGGTTAGTTTTTTTGCAAAAAACTAGATATTAATCTCACTAAAAGATAGGGGGGTCTGTCCCTGGCTCGTGTTGAAAACAGAAATAACAATGTACGTTTAGTTTGCACGAGCCGTGAGTTTTTTTAACGCTATGCTAAAAACTCAGGAAAAATTTGTTTGCAATCGAGGTCTGTCCCTCTTTGAGTTAAAAATGCCTGTTATAATGAATATGCAGTTAACTCAAAGGTTAGTTTTTTTGCAAAAAAACTAAATATAGATCTCACTAAAATATAGGGGGTCTGTCCCTGGCTCGTGTTGAAAACAGAAATATCAATGTACGTTTAGTTTGCACGAGCCGTGAGTTTTTTTAACGCTACGCTAAAAACTCAGGAAAAATTTGTTTGCAATCGGGGGTCTGTCCCTCCTTACAAAAAAAACTAATTTTCTATCAATCTTCTGTTTTACCTGGTTGAAGTCCAGACTTAACCTCTTTACAATTGATGTATGAACTTTTTAAAACAGAATGTATTAGGTATTTTATTTTGTATTGTCATAGCTGCTGTTTCTACAGTTCTGACAAATTTTTCTATTGGTAATTTCTCC